>JAHZBS010000121.1 GCA_019423265.1 Clostridiales bacterium | reverse complement strand
GGAACTTTTTTACCGTGCGGGAGGTTGCGGAACGCTATGGCTATGACGCCATTCGCTTCTTTATGTTAAACGCCCATTATCGGAGCCCCGTCAATTTCAGCGCAGAGCTGATGGAGTCCGCCTGTAACTCCCTCGAGCGCATTCGCAGCTGCTACGGAAACCTCAAGTATTTGGAGTCAACGGCCCAGGGCCGGCCGCTGGCAGAACAGGAAAAACAGTGGCTTTCAGCGGCTGCGGAATATCAGATAAAGTTTGAAGCGGCCATGGACAACGACTTTAACACAGCGGACGCACTGGCGGCTATATTTGAGCTAGTCCGCTTTGCCAATACGAAGGCGGATGCCTCATCCAGCCCGGAATTCTTGGCAGCTCTGGCGGAGCAGCTGCGAAAGCTCATGGAGCTGTTAGGCTTTACAGTGGAGGTGCAGCAAGAACTGCTGGATGAAGAGATCGAGGCTCTGATCGAGCAGCGCCAGCAGGCGCGCAGAGATCGCAATTTTGCCCTGGCAGATGAGATTCGGGATACATTGAAGGAAAAGGGCATCGTCTTGGAAGACACGCGAGAGGGCGTTCGATACAAGCGAGTATAAGGGAGACGACAGGATTGGACGACTTTTTTAATACGATTCGAGAACAGGAAGCACCTAAGAATTGGAGAGCGCAGCAGTGTTCTCCCATTGCATTGGCCTTTCTAGGGGATACGGTATTCGATCTCTATCTTCGGACTAAGCTGGTTTCGACTAGCCGTGTCTCCGCCAACGCCATGCATCTGAAGGCATCTTCTTATGCGAAGGCGGCCTCTCAGGCGAGGATGATGCGCGCCATTGAGGAGCGCTTAACGCCGGAGGAGCAAGGGATCTATCGCCGCGGGCGCAATGCAAAATCCCTCAGCGTCCCCAAAAACGCGAAGCTTTCGGACTATAAAGTGGCAACCGGTTTCGAGGCTGTTCTTGGATATTTATTTTTGGAAGGCCAGGATCAGCGGCTGACGGAGATTATTGAGGCCGCCCTTGCCAGTATGGATAGAAAGGAGCAGATGCATGGAGAACATGAACCAGACCATTGTCGGCCGTAACGCTGTGATGGAAGTCCTTCGCGCCGGGCATCCGTTGGATCAGATTTACGTTCAGCGGCCACCGCACACGGGATCGCTGAACAAGATCATAGCGCTGGCAAAGGAGGGAGGCGTGCGGATCCGGGAGGTTGGCAGGGACAAGCTGGACCAGTTAGCCGGGGGGGAGAATCACCAGGGGGTTGTCGCATTAGCCCTGGCCTATGCCTACACGGAGGTCTCTGATATTTTGGCCCTGGCAGAGAAGAAAGGGGAACCCCCATTTTTGTTAGTCCTGGAGAGCATACAGGACCCCCACAACCTGGGAGCGATTCTGCGCAGCGCGGATGCGGCGGGCATTCACGGCGTTATCATTTCGAAGCGACGGGCTGTGGGGCTGACAGCGGCGGTGGCCAAAACAGCGGCGGGGGCATTGGAATATGTTCCGGTGGCCCAGGTGACAAACATATCCCGGACGCTGGAGGAGCTGAAGAAGAAAGGCATTTGGACAGCGTGCGCGGATATGGACGGGGACCCTATGTACGCAAGGGATCTGACGGGGCCCCTGGCCCTTGTGGTCGGAGGGGAACATGAGGGCGTCAGCCGTCTGGTCCGGGAGACATGCGACTTTGTCGTGTCCATTCCTATGAAGGGGGCCATCAGCTCGTTAAACGCATCGGTGGCCACGGCCGTGTTGCTCTACGAAGCTCTGCGGCAGCGCGATTGGCATCATAACCAGTAAAGGGAGTATAAACCGCATGCAGTCATCCAAAGCAGAACGACTAACAGCAAAATCAGATGAAGAGCTCATCGCACTGGCTTGCCGTCAGGATGCGGATGCCATGAGCACTCTGCTGGAGCGATACAAAGATTTTGTTCGAATCAAGGCGCGGCCCTATTTTCTCATTGGCGCTGACAGGGATGATGTGATCCAGGAGGGAATGATCGGCCTGTATAAAGCGATCCGCAGCTATGAGCCGGACAAGCATACGTCCTTCCGCAGCTTTGCGGACCTGTGTGTGACCCGGCAGATTATCACAGCCGTTAAAAATTCAACCCGGCAGAAACATGCGCCGCTGAATATGTACGTCTCTTTGAATAAGACAATCAACGAGGAAGATGAGAAAGAGACAAGCATACTGGACCTTATAACCGCCAATGAAATCGTCAACCCGGAGGAGATCTTGATCGGGCAGGAAGATCTGACGGAGATGCAGAAAAAGATGGATAAGCGGTTGAGCGGTATGGAAAAGAAGGTTCTGACCTACTATCTGGAAGGGCTGGATTATCAGCAGATTGCCGCTGAAATGGGAAAAAATTCCAAATCCATTGACAATGCGCTGCAGAGGATCAAACATAAAGTTGAAGAGATCCTTCGAGATCAGAATAACTGAGTGGGCGCCAAGTATCCCACCCCGATACCAACCATCCCACAGGTCTTGACTTTCGAATCTCTTATTGTATAATAGAATCAGCGACATCAGAGAAGGGAGTGAACATAAGTGGACATGATTTGGGTCTATATATGGATTGGCGTTATCGTCCTGACCGTCGTAACAGAAGCTGCGACCATGGGGTTGACTTCCATCTGGTTTACCTTTGGAGCGCTGGTAGCCTGGATCATCGCCATGTGCGATGGACCTCTATGGCTGCAATGGCTGTGCTTCGCCGTAGTGTCCGGATTGATGCTGGCCTTTACAAGGCCCTTGGCGGTTAAATATTTAAAGCCGAAGAAGGTTGCGACCAATGTCGATGCTCTGACGGGCAGGGAGGGAAAGGTCGTCACAGAAATTCAGCCGATTCAAGGGACCGGTCAAGTGAAGGTCGACGGCCAGATCTGGTCAGCGAAGCTGGAGGATACGGATGTCAATCTGCCGGTGGGCTCGCTTGTCGAGGTTCTTCGAGTTGAGGGCGTCAAGTTAGTTGTCAGGGCAAAGACGCCGGAAGAATAAGTTTATGGATCTGCTAGACAAATAAAGAGGAGGATGTAACATGGAAATTTATGTTTACATTATTATCGGTGTTTTGTTGCTGTTGATCATTATCGCGGCGGCGAACGTGAGGATTGTGCCGCAGGCGAATGCGTATGTCATCGAGCGCCTGGGGGCATTCAAGGGAATCTGGAGCGTTGGACTGCACATCAAGATGCCGTTTTTTGACCGGATCGCGCGCAAGGTCAACCTGAAAGAACAGGTTGCGGATTTTCCGCCGCAGCCGGTGATCACGAAGGATAACGCGACGATCCAGATCGATACGGTTGTCTTTTTCCAGATTACAGACCCCAAAGCCTATACCTACGGCGTGGAGAAACCTATGATGGCTATCGCAAATCTGTCCGCGACGACCCTCCGAAATATTATCGGAGATTTGGAGTTGGATGAAACTTTTACCTCCCGCGATATCATCAACACTAAGATGCGCACGATTCTGGATGAGGCAACGGATCCATGGGGGATCAAAGTCAACCGTGTGGAAGTAAAAAATATCATTCCACCGGCGGAGATCCAGCAGGCGATGGAAAAGCAGATGAAGGCGGAGCGCGAGAAGCGGGAATCCATCCTTCGCGCGGAGGGCACCAAACAGTCCCAGATCCTCGTCGCGGAAGGTAAGAAGGAAGCTATGATCCTGGAAGCGGAAGCGGATAAACAGTCGGCCATCCTCCACGCGGAAGCGAAAAAGGAAGCGCAGATCCGCGAAGCGGAAGGTGAAGCGGAGGCGATCATGAAAGTGCAGCACGCTACGGCGGAGGGCCTCCGCATGATTAAAGAGTCCCAGCCGGACACGGGTGTAATTTCCATCAAGAGCCTGGAGGCGTTTGCCAAAGCCGCCGATGGAAAAGCGACGAAGATCATTATTCCGTCGGAGATTCAGGGGCTGGCAGGCTTGGTTAAGTCCGCAGTGGAAATCGGCAAGGAGGATTCGCCGAAAGCGTAATGGCAAGGAAACGGAGAGGATGTCGGCCGGGCGTCACAGCCAGTTGACATCCTCTCCTCTGCGGTTTACACAGGCGGGGATAGGATTGGATCAGTACCGCTAAAATAGCAGTGTGGAGGTAACAATGGCTGAGATTAAGTATGAAATCATTGAAAAAATTGGGGTCTTGACAGAGTCCGGGCGCGGGTGGCGCAAAGAGCTGAATTTGATCAGCTGGAATGATCGGGTGCCCAAATACGATCTGAGAGAATGGTCGCCGGACGGGGAGAAGATGGGAAAGGGAATTACCCTATCAAAAGAGGATTTGGCTGCGCTAAAAGAGATTTTAGACGGCATGGATCTGTAGGACAAGGGAGGACTGAACAATGCGTTTTTTTATTGATACAGCCAACGTCGAAGAAATTCGGAGGGCGGCTAAGATGGGATTTATCTGTGGAGTCACCACGAATCCCTCCCTGATTGCCAAGGAGGGGAGAGACTTTTCTGAGGTGATCCGGGAGATCGCGCAGATCGTAGATGGCCCTATCAGCGGGGAAGTCATAAGCCTGGACGCGGCGGCCATGATCGACGAAGGCCGGCAGATCGCAGGGCTCCATCCCAATATGGTTGTCAAGATCCCCATGACGGAGGAAGGGCTGGAAGCGGTCAGCGTTTTGTCAAAAGAGGGAATTCGGACCAACGTGACCTTGATTTTTTCCGCAGCGCAGGCGCTCTTGGCGGCCCGTGCAGGCGCAACATACGTATCGCCATTTTTAGGGCGGTTGGATGATATCAGTACAGACGGTCTACAATTGATCGCGGATATTGCAGAGATCTTCTCTGTCCACGCAATTGAGACGCAGATCATCGCCGCCAGCATCCGTCACCCCATGCATGTTGTAGAGTGTGCCAAGCTTGGCGCCCATATTGCAACAGTGCCCTACAAAGTTTTTCAACAGATGATCAAGCACCCGCTGACGACGGCGGGGATCGACAAGTTTATGGCGGATTGGAACTCCGTGTACACCAAATAGCGGGAAAAAGTCCCATGCAAAAAGAACGCTTTCGGGGATTAACCCTAAAGGCGTTCTTCTTTTTTTGCAAAATTTATGTACTGCAAAATAGAAAGGAGCCAAAAATGGAGTTAAACGAACTCCATTTTTTTACAGCCCCGAAAAACCAGCTCATTCGACAATTTTTAGCCCTGCCTGCGCTGCCATTTCCTTTATATTTTTCTTTGACACCTTATGACCTTTGAACTCGATCAGATCTTCCAGATCCCCGGTAAAAATATCGGCGGGCTCATATTTGCGCAGTATGATCATCCCGTCGTCAACAAAAATTTCCAGTGAATCTTTTACGTCGATGCCTAAGGTGCGGCGAATTTCGATGGGGAGTACAACTCTCCCTAGCTCATCAACCTTTCGAACAATTCCCGTTGGTTTCATCATCTCGACAACTCCTTATCTAAGCCATTTATCGTATTATCCACTGACCAGTGAGGCGGACTGGCAGTTGATGCTTTTGAATACAGTTGTAATTATAGCTTAAATGTCAAAAAATGTCAATCTAAAATTTCCATTTTTCTGGAAAATTTTCGACAAAATGGAATTTCTTTCGACGAAAATTTGACCACCGTTCATAGCTGGAAAAGCAAATAATCCTTGCAAGTCTTTCATATAATGGAGAAAGAACGGATTAAAGAGGTGCCACAATGTTGAATAAAATATGGTCAGGGATGATTTTGCTCAGTGTCATTGTCGCCGCATTTACAGGCAAGATAGGCGACGTAGGCACGGCTGCGATCACGTCCTCAAAGGAGGCAATCACCCTAGGGTTGACACTTTTAGGTGTCATCTCTCTGTGGACGGGGCTGATGCGGATCGGTGAGGATGCCGGTATGATGGATGCATTGGCAAAAAAAATGAAGCCGCTTCTCCGCTGGCTGTTTCCGGAAGTGCCGGATGATCATCCCGCACAGAAGCATATCGCAACGAATTTTATCGCCAATTTACTTGGACTGGGCTGGGCGGCTACGCCTCCCGGACTGGAAGCGATGAAAAGTCTCCAGGAGCTGAATCCTGATAAGAAGAGAGCCAGCAAAGCGATGTGTACCTTTATGATTATCAATATGTCGTCCCTCCAGCTGATTCCGATCAATATGTTAGCCTATCGGGCCCAGTACGGATCCGCGAATCCATCGGAGATCGTGGGTCCGGCGATTCTGGCCACGCTAATTTCCACTCTGGTGGGCGTTGCCTTTGCAAAAATTATGGAACGGGTTGCCCGGTAGGAGGGATACGATGCGAGTCATTAATATGATATCGGACTTAATGATCCCCCTCATCTTCGTTGGGATTATTACCTATGGATTGGTAAAGCGTATCAATGTATTTGAAAGCTTTTTGGATGGGGTTATGGATGGGTTTCAAGTCGTGGTGAAGATATTGCCCACCTTTTTGGGATTGGTGGTGGCGGTGGGAATTTTGCGGGCGTCTGGGGCTCTAGAGCTTATTACCATGGTTTTAAGTCCTTTCAGTGAATGGGTTCACTTCCCGCCGTCTCTGATTCCCATTGCCCTGACAAAATTTGTTTCCTCGTCGGCGGCGACAGGACTGATTCTGGATCTGTTTAAGGTGTTTGGCCCGGATTCCCTGGAAGGACGCATGACGTCGATTATGATTGGCTCAACTGAGACGATCCTGTATACCATGTCGGTTTATTTTATGGTGATCAAGGTAAAGGATACCCGGTATACACTGTCCGGCGCAATCGTCTCCAATCTAGCGGGTATTGCCGCTTCGGTGGTGTTGACTTACATACTGTTCGGCGCATAGAAAGCGGGTTAAACCCATGTTAAATCAGGCCTTCATGTAAATTGGTTGAATGCCAAAGTAAATTCCAGTGACAACTGAAATTCCAGAATGCCAGAGAAAATGTAGGATAGAGCTAACTTTTTCTTTGGCATTTTTCCCATAAAGATGTATGATGTATATGAAACAGTCTGTTTTCTGCATGGGAAACAGACAACCGGAAAAAGATTTGTCAAACTGAATTCCGCTTGTCTGACTGAGGGTATTGTAGGACTACAATACATATTGGACACAGGGGGAAGAAGGAAGAGAAAAAAAGAG
>JAHZBS010000120.1 GCA_019423265.1 Clostridiales bacterium | reverse complement strand
CGTGCGCAGTAGGATTCGAACCCGCGACCTTCTGGTCCGTAGCCAGACGCTCTATCCAGCTGAGCTATGCGCACGTAAGCGGGTGAAGGGAATCGGACCCTCGTATCTAGCTTGGAAGGCTAGTGTTCTACCATTGAACTACACCCGCGAAAAGTTCAATTTCTAGAAGCGAATTATATTATACCGCTTCTACCGCTATTTGGCAAGCTTTTTTTAATTTAATTTTGCACAAAAACTCCATTATATTTTTATTTTTTATATCAAATCATCCAACTCAGGCTACAATAACTAGGGGAGCTAAGTCATTACTCATCCATCATTTGATGATAAAAATTGGCTTGGGTTGTAAACATCTTGCAGTAAAATCCGTTTTCTTCCATCAGAGTATCATGATTTCCTTCCTCCACTACCTTTCCCTTATCCAATACGATAATGTTATCGCAGAAACGGCAGCTCGACATTCTGTGGGAAATAAAGATTGCAGTTTTTCCTATGGTAAGATCGTTTAGATTTTGGAAGATCTCAGATTCGCTCGCTGGCGAGAGCATGGCTGTTGGTTCGTCAAGGATAATAAATGAGGATTCCTTAAATAACGCCCTGGCAATCGCAACTTTTTGACCTTGACCGCCAGAAAGTTCAATCCCTTCTTCACCAAATAATCTACCGCAGATTGTCTCGTAGCCTTCTGGCAAGTTGGATACCATTTTCGTCAGTTCAAGATCCTCCATTATCTGATCCAGTCTTGCTTTATCACACGGTTTGTCGAAAGCAATGTTTTCCGCTAACGAATAATTCAGTATCTTGAAATCCTGAAAGACAACGGAAATATATTGGTAGTACTGACAATCAGAAATCTTTTGGATATCAATACCATTGAGCAAAATAGTACCAGCATTCGGCTTGTAAAACTTAAGAATCAATTTAATGACTGTAGTCTTTCCCGCGCCATTGTCGCCAACAATAGCCGTCTTACTCCTGGGATTGATGGTAAATGTAACTCCCTTTAAAATATCATTCTCCGTTCCAGGATAACGGAACCAGACCTCTCGAAATTCTAAGGTCATATTCTCAGGTGTTATTTGTGATAGGACTGTATCATTTTGTTTCGATGCCTTCTCTACTCCTTTGTCCATCCCCATGTTGATATATTCTATATATGCTCGAAGGTAATGGCCTGACTTGAATAGAACGACCACACTGCTGGAGGTGGAGAGCAAAGCCAGAATAAATGAATTGACTGTGTTGAAATAAACCGATACATCCGCTATGCTAACAAGATTACGTGTGGCAAGAAAATAAAAATAAAGGTAAAGCCCCCCATTCAGGAGAATAATCAATATGTTGGAAACGCAAGCTACGATGACGAATCCTCGGACTGTGGTAGAAACTTCTTTTACGATTTTACCGATGACATCTATTAACTTTTTGACAAGCCAATCGCCAACCTGGTAAATTCGCAATTCCTTGGCATATGCCAGATTGGTGCCTACGTCTTGCAGGTAGCCTAGCTTCCGGCCATAGTGTACTAATGTAACATTCCAAACGTTAAACTCTTTTTCCGACGCTTTGGATTCGATAACAATGCTGAATAGACAGATCACTAGCATAATTACAATGATCAGAGGATGTAGCGTAAATAAGATCGAAACATATCCAACGATTTGCAGAAAACATGCAAACATTGTCCGTGCGAGGGACATGGTTTTAAATAGATCCATAAATCCGGACATGGTTGGATAGAAAATTTCCATAGCCTTTTGTCGCTGATCTATAATCTTTGAATTCTCAAGTTTATCGTACGAGACTTCCATGGTTACCTCTTCCACACCTAATAGGAACTTTGCTTTAACCCGTTCCAGTACCTTTTGTTCCTGCCGGTTAAAAAAACTCGTGAGGAATCGAAGCAGGAAATTGATGCTACACATCAAGACGGCGTACAGCAGCGCTATTTTAAACCTGCGATCATTCGTAAATTCATCCAGAAGTAATTTGATAAATAAGATGTTGTTAAATGGCCACACAGCTGAAACGATGGTATTAAAGCAGTATCCAACGATGTATCCCGGCTCATCGGCAGCAATTTTTTTAAACAGGGAAAGGATATCCCCAAAATAAGAAAACCATTGTTGTATATAGCTCAGTGCTTTTTTCATGGCGCTCCCCCATTAATTTTGATAGTATTTAGATTGAAGCTGGTACATCTTCGTATACTCTCCATTAAGCTTCAACAGTTCATTGTGGGAGCCATATTCAATGACTTCTCCGTTTTGCAGGACACAGATTTTGTCACTGATCGTTGAGCTGCTCAGTCGATGTGAGATATAGATCGCTGTCTTATTTTTGACTAAGTTGTGAAAACTTTTATAGAGATCCGCCTCGGCGAGAGGAGATAGACTCGCTGTCGGCTCATCCAAAATGATCACAGGCGCGTCTTTGTATATCGCTCTACACAGGGCTATTTTTTGAAGCTGGCCCCCAGAGAGCTCGATTCCGGCTTCATCAAAAAGCTTCGATAAAATGGTTTCACCGCCTTGTTTCAAGCTCTTTATCTTTTGTAAGACGCCATTATCCGAAAGAATTTTATCCATGCGAGAGATATCGTCATGATAATTCTCATGCATACAGATATTTTCATAGATACTGAACGCAAATATTTTATAATCTTGAAAGATTGTGGCGATAACTTTCATGTACTCATCGTAATCATACTCCTTAATATTGACGTTATTATACAGAATCTCACCATCCGTCACATCGTAGAGTCTCATCAATAATTTGACTAGAGTAGTCTTACCTGCTCCATTATCGCCGATTATAGTGATACTTTCCCCCGGGTTAATCTTTAAATTAATATTCTTTAAAATGGTTCTTTCGGTCCCAGGATATGTAAAGGACACATTGCGAAACTCAATGCATCCAACTTGCCCCAGGGAATCAACTGTCCGGGTGCCTGTCGCACGCAACTGGCTCTTTCGACCGAGGAAATTGAAAAAGTCATTCATATAATTGTTGTTCTGTGCCAGCAGCTGTATGTTGCCCGATAAGTCACTGAAACTGGAGTTCAGCTGGGAGGCCGAATTAAAGATAACTGTGAATTGACTAATGGGCAGGCCCCGAAAAATTACAGCGAAAACAAGCCAGACAAACACTCCCACTTCCTGCAGCAATGCAATAAGCCCTTTAACTATATCTGCACGGAAAACGTTGTTAAGCCTTTCACCATGCAGGGAAATAAATTCATCCCTGTTTGCATTTCCTTTTTCTAAAAAAAATTCTTTAAGTCTATAAAGGCGTATGGACTTACCAAAGGCGATATCGGTCGTCATATCGATAATGTATCTCCAATGTCTTTCCACCGGCACAATTTTTTTGTGGATCTGATAGTTCTTCTCTTGAGTGATGAAGTTGATGATGTTGTTGAGCACTGTTACCGCAAACACCATGAGAAAAATCCAAAAGCTGGAATTCGCTAATATGAGAATGGTAATGATCAACTGGAGAAATGAGACAAGGATCTGATTTGCTGCAGCCAAATACTCTTCCAGATTGACTTTATTGAGCAGGACATACGAGGCCCTGTTCATCTCTTGGATCACTTCAGAATTTTCCATATTTTGATAGTCCATATGTACTGACTGCGAGATAAAACGCCTAGTCATGGGGATCATCTGAACTTTGGCATAAAGCATTGAGTATTTATCCGATATGATTTTGATGCTGGTTACCAACAGATTCATAGCGACGGCAAAAACGGCAAGCTTGATGAAATCTACGAAAGATACCCCAACTTCAATCGCTTCAATCAAATATTTTAGTAAAAAGATGTTGATAAACGGATATATGCTGCTGGACAAATCCAGTAAGATCGATGCCGCGAAGTACCGTTTATTTTCGTGTACAATGATGCCTACAATCCGGGAAAAATTGCGTAAAATGCTTTTACCCTTCATAAATAATCTCCTTTATTTATTTGGCGTCTCCATTTGACGCAAGCTTATCCAGCAAATGCAGCATGTTGTTTCGGTATCTTCAGATGATCATCAATCAGGTAAACCTGCGTATCGGCAATGGGTCTTCCAATATTAACACTGTCGTCCGCAGAATAGATTTCTTTGACGGTCGTCCAGATCGTCATCTCTGTATGGATATACACATTGTATGCCCTATTCTGTATTCCATATTGTACCTTATAGTAATATTAACATGCTATTTGTTCGTTTTTAATTGGCATTCTATACAAAAATTTTCATTAACATTTTATCTATTTCTATATTGACTTAACTACAGATTGCAACATTTTACAACAAAAAGCCTAACTCTTTATACAAGAATTAGACTTTTTCAGTATCCTCAAAAATAAACGATTTGCAGATCGTTCTAGGTTGCGAGGAAGGACTAGAACCAACTGCCTCCGGGCTATGAGCTGACGAGCTGCCAACTGCTCTCCCCGCAGTATTACTAAACACTAGATGGATAAACTCTCAAGGTTATGGGCAAATCGTGATCCATCTCAGCAGCCGTTAATCGTTCAGCTTACCCCAAACCGAGTCGGCAAGACTCTTCACATCATCCAGATAATCCAGCTCCACGTCGTCGTCAAAGCTGACGCCATACCGCTCTTCAATTTCACAGACGAGCTTGACGATATTCATAGAGTCCACCAGCCGCCCACTGTCCAAAAGCCTGGTCTGCGGTTCGACCTCCTGATGGAGCGCCTGGCGTACCAAGTGCAGAATCTGCTGTTCCAGTTCCCTTCGTTCCATACATCTCATCCCTTATCCACTATAATCGTAATCCAGTCACAGGCCGCGTGGGCTACCGGCAGCGCCACTTCCAGAGCGCTTTGACCATCCTGGCTCTGGCTTTTCCGAAACCCCAGCGTCTTGAGCAGAATCAGCGCCGGCCGGTTTCGTTTGGTTGGCGTAAAGCAACAGATAGCTTTGACACAGGGCTCTCCCATCTCCTGGCATTGATCTAAAACCGTCTGCAAGAACACAACGCCAATCCCCCTGCCGCCAACTCGGCAGGATATGCAGAACTGTTCGATCCGGACATTGCCCTCACCGCTGCGCAGAAAGCAAACGCCTATGCTCCCGTACTGGCCAAAACGATCTTCCAGCTCCGCCACCCACAGCTTCGACTGTGTACTGGCCTGATACCGCCGGCAAAAGTCGGGATCAACCGGCTGGGAGAATGTCTTATATTGGCTGGACCTCTCCACAAGCTCACACACTCTCGACAGATCCTCCTCCTTTGCCTCCCGTATCGTAAGGCGCATGGCGCAATCTTTCAAAAACTCTTCTCTCGTGCCGGAAAAATTCAACTCTTCCTCATCACGCTTTTCCTGGGCCTGCATGAAGACCCGCCGGTTTCGGCTCTCCGCCGTGCCCGTTCCCCCCTTCGCCACCGCTTCTATCAATAGATTTCGGTCACTCCACGCGCGGTACCGGGCCACCTGGGGGAGAAAATATCCGATCTCCCCCAGCTCAAACTCATTATCATCAAGAAATGCGACCGTATCCAGTCCAATGTTCAGTTTTTGCGCAATCGTCTGAATGCTGAGGGCCTTCGAATGGAATCCCAGCTGGGGATATAAAAAATAATGGTCGATTCCCAGCTTTTGCAGCTGCTCCATGGCCGCGCCCGGATCATTCCGGCTGGCGATGCTCTGCAAAATTCCGGACGCATCCAGACGTTCCAGCAGGGCGCGATTTTCCTCCGGCAGCAATACCTGTTCATCTTCCCCCAGCGTCCCCTGCCAAAGGGTCTGATCCAGATCCCAGACAACACATTTGATCATTGGGCTCCCCCGTCTGTATATTCCATGGTCAGGTGGGTCGGCTTGAAACCAAATCGTTTGTACACCGACCGCATCGGAAGGTTGCTGACGAATACTTTTCCCACGATCCGCTTCGCCCCGGCGCCCTTGGCAAATTCCATGCCCGCCTCCATCAGCTTACCTGTGAAATCCTCTTCCCTCTCATGGGGTCTCATATAAAAGCTCTTAAAATTAATATAGTGTTCATTGGAAACGGAATTGACCTGGTCCGTCATCCAAAGCCACCCGAAAATCTCACCGCCGGCCTCCAGCACCAGCATACCATCTCTCTCTTTCTGCATCGCCTTGCGAATTTTTTTCTCATGAAATCCCACATCCACCACAGCGCTGTCCCCGAAGGAGATGACCGCAATCTCCCTTTCAAATTCCGCCAGCACAGGGACGTCCGTCTCCTGGATATTTCGTATCGTCATGGCTTCTCCTCCTATTCTTCTCCGGGAAGGTTCCGCATGGAGGAGCGGACGCCTCCCAGCCGAACGATTCCCCGCGCTACATCCGCCGTCTCCATGCTGGCACACTCCAGCCTTTCTTTTAGATAGTCCATAGCGCTCCATATATCAAGCGAGTCGCCGCAGGTAAACAAATCAACCGCTGCATACTCATATTCCGGCCACGTGTGAATCGTGAGATGGGACTCTTTCACAATAATTGCGCCGCTGACACCCCAGGGACTAAACTGATGAAATTCTTCCGAGACGATGGATGCATGCGCCCTGTTGGCGGCTTCGTGCATAAACGTCCGTATCTGCTCCACATCCCGAAGTACAGCGCTGCTGCACCCCAAGAAATCGGCTAATATGTGTTCACCAAGCGCCTTTCTTTTCTTCGGGGTCGGCGCGGCCGTCTTTCTCACCCGATCGAAGATTACGCCTCCACAGACGGGGCAGCCCCGCTCCTTTACTTGTTCGATGGTCTGGAAGGGCTTGTCCTTTCCCGTATGGAGGATCTCCTGGCAAGCCCGGCAGCGATACATTGTCTCCGGCTCTCGATACTCCGCCGTATAAATCCTCTCCTGGTACGCCGCTGTGGCCGGAATGACCGCTTTCACATGATCCGTGCTCTCGAGAACCATCATCTGACTTACATTGCCCAGCAGAGAGGCCCCTTCATACTCATTAAAGGCCTTGAACTGCTCCAGTAGAATTAATCCGTGGGCCAATATGGCCTCCTGAACGCGAAATACTTCTTCCACGGGTTTTTGTCCAAAGGACAAAAACACCTTGAGCCCCCGCTCTTTTTTCAAACCGCCGATGCCTCTCGACAGAAATAGGGACATTCCCT
>JAHZBS010000012.1:3434-23128 GCA_019423265.1 Clostridiales bacterium | reverse complement strand
GGTTCAATATGGGAATCCAGCTGGCGAAGGAATATCCCGTGGATGCCGACGTGGTGTGCGGGGTGCCGGACAGCGGACTCGAATCGGCGGAAGGGTACGCCTACGCCAGCCATCTGCCCAATGTCTCCGGCTTCGTCAAAAACCGCTATATTGGCCGCAGCTTCATCTTCCCTTCCCAGGCGCAGCGGGATGCCGCGGTGCGGCTGAAATTAAATCCGCTGCGGGCCAACATCGAGGGAAAGCGGGTGGTGCTGGTGGATGATTCCATTGTCCGGGGAACCACAAGCGCAAAGATCATCAAGAGTCTGAAGAATGCAGGAGCCAAGGAGGTCCACATGCGAATCTCCTCGCCGCCTTTTCGCCACACCTGCCATTTTGGAACGGACATTGACAGCGAGGAAAATCTCATTGCCAACCGGATGAGCGTGGAGGAGATTGCCAAGCACATTGGAGCCGATAGCCTGGGCTTTATCAGCACCAAGGGATTAAAGGAGGCATGCCGGGAGAGCGCCAGGCGCTTTTGTACCGGATGTTTCACCGGGGATTATCCGATCCCCATTGGATGCCATCGAAAAGAGCAATTTGAAGAATAACCAGCGGTGGAGAATTGGGAGGTAGCCATGGAAAGAGAAGTCTATTTGCTGCTTGAAAACGGACGGGTTTTTAAGGGGAAGGGATTTGGCGCAGCGGGCGAGATCACAGGGGAGCTTGTATTTACCACCGGCATGACGGGATATGTGGAGACCCTCACGGACCCAAGCTACTACGGCCAGATCGTAGTTCAGACCTTCCCCCTGATCGGGAATTATGGAATCATTCCTGCGGACTTTGAGAGCGACGGCCCGCACGTAAGGGCCTATATTGTCCGGCAATGGTGTACACATCCCTCCAATTTCCGCTGTGAAAGGACGCTTGATCAGTATCTACAGGAGAAGGGCATTATCGGCTTGTATGATCTCGACACCCGGGAGCTGACCAAATTAATCCGGGAGCAGGGCGTCATGAATGCCCGGATCTCCGCATCGCCCTACATGGATGAGGCGCTGCAAAGGGAACTTCGCGCCTACCGCGTGACAGACGCCGTCTCCCACGTCACCTGCCGGGAAGCCTATCAGTCCGCGCCCGCCGGCGTCAATACAAAGCGCGTCGTTCTTTGGGATTTCGGGGCAAAGCGCAACATTGAGCGGGAATTGATGAAGCGCGGCTGCCAGGTGATAACGGTTCCGGCGGACACGAAAGCCGAGGCGATCATAGGGTGGAAGCCCGATGGAATTATGCTATCCAATGGGCCTGGCGACCCGGCGGATAACCCGGGGATCATCCGGGAGTTGGCCAGACTGTTGGACCAAAGAATTCCCACCTTCGGAATCTGTCTGGGACACCAGCTTTTGGCCCTGGCAAAGGGAGCCGCCACCGCCAAGTTAAAATATGGCCATCGGGGAGCGAACCAACCGGTCAAGGATTTGAGCACAGGGCGGGTCTACATCACCAGCCAAAACCATGGCTACGCGGTGGAGAGCGCATCGCTGCCGGCCTGCGCCAAGGAGAGTTTTGTCAATGTCAACGACGGGACCTGCGAGGGCGTCCGCTATGAGGATATACCGGCTTTTTCCGTACAATTTCATCCGGAGGCCTGCGGCGGTCCGCGGGATACGGAATTTCTGTTTCACGACTTTATGCAGTTGATGGAAAGGGGGCAGTCAATATGCCATTGAATCCCGCGATCAAAAAAGTCATGGTGATCGGCTCCGGTCCCATCGTGATCGGGCAGGCGGCGGAATTCGATTACGCTGGGACCCAGGCGTGCCGCGCCTTGAGAGAAGAGGGGCTGGAGGTGGTGCTGGTCAATTCCAATCCCGCCACCATCATGACCGACAAAGCCATGGCGGATAAAATATACATTGAACCGCTGACGCTCCCCACCGTCAAGCGCATCATTGAAAAAGAGCAGCCGGACAGCCTGTTATCCACCCTGGGTGGGCAGACGGGGCTCACGCTGTCTATGCAGCTGGCGAAGGAAGGTTTCTTGGAGGCGCACCGTGTACAGCTGCTTGGAGCCCGGCCGGAAACCATCGATCGAGCGGAAGACCGGCAGATGTTTAAGGATACCATGGAATCCATCGGCGAGCCGGTGATCCCATCCAAAGTCGTACAGGATGTGGAATCCGCCCTGGCGTTCGCGGAATCCACCGGATATCCTGTCATTGTCCGTCCCGCCTTTACCCTGGGGGGCAGCGGCGGGGGTATTGCCTGCGACGAGAAGGAATTGATGGAGACCGCAGAAAATGGCCTGCGGCAATCCCCCATCACCCAGATTCTTGTGGAAAAATGCATCGCCGGCTGGAAAGAAATTGAATTTGAAGTCATGCGCGACGGAAAAGGGAATGTCATAACCGTGTGTAGCATGGAAAATTTTGACCCCGTGGGGGTTCACACGGGGGACAGCATTGTAATCGCGCCGGCCGTCACCCTGGCAGACAGAGAGTACCAGATGCTTCGATCCGCCGCCTTAAATATCATCTCCGCGTTAAAGATCGAGGGCGGGTGCAATTGTCAGTTTGCCCTAAAGCCCGATAGCTTTGAGTACGCCGTCATCGAAGTCAATCCCCGCGTGTCGCGGTCCTCCGCATTGGCGTCCAAGGCGACGGGATACCCCATCGCCAAGGTCGCGGCCAAGATCGCCATCGGCTATACATTAGACGAGATCCCCAATGCTATAACAGGAAAGACATACGCCTGCTTTGAACCCGCTTTAGACTATGTGGTTGTAAAGCTCCCCAAATGGCCCTTTGACAAATTTGTGTATGCCAAGCGCACGCTGGGCACCCAGATGAAAGCCACAGGGGAAGTTATGGCCATCGGAGATACCTTTGAAGCCGCCATTATGAAAGCCGTCCGGGGGGCGGAGATTTCTCTGGACAGTCTGAACCTTCCACGGCTTGGGGAGTGCTCCGCCCAACAGCTCATAGAGCAGCTTTCCATCTGTGACGATGAGCGGTTGTTTGTGGTTTTCGCCGCTATGAAACGGGGCGTCTCCTGCGAGCAGATCCATGAGATCACCGCCATTGACCTCTGGTTTTTGTATAAGCTTCAGAATTTGGCGCAGCTGGAACGGAGGCTGGAGGCGGGCGAGTGGAGTGAGGCGCTATTTGAGACGTGCAAAAAATTTAGTTACCCCGACGCTGTGATCTCTCGGCTGGCCGGCCGGCCGGTAGCATCGCCCAGATCCGCGGTTTTCAAGATGGTGGACACCTGTGCGGCGGAGTTCGCGGCCCAGACCCCGTATTTTTATTCCACCTGGGATGAAGAGAACGAGGCCAAGGAATTTTTGGAGGAACGCGCCTCGGGCAAACAAACCATCCTCGTATTCGGCTCAGGGCCCATTCGAATCGGCCAGGGAATCGAATTTGACTACGCATCCGTTCACTGTGTTTGGGCGCTGAAAGAGGCGGGGTACGAGGTGGTCATCGTCAACAACAATCCGGAGACAGTCTCCACCGATTTCGATACGGCGGACCGGCTATACTTTGAGCCGCTGACCCCTGAGGATGTGAAAAGCATTCTCGATACGGAAAAGCCCTACGGCGTGGTGGTAGCCTTTGGAGGCCAGACGGCGATCAAGCTGACCAAATACTTGGAGAAATCGGGCGTGCGGATACTGGGAACCCCTGCCGACAGCATCGACGCGGCGGAGGACCGGGAACGGTTTGACGCGCTGCTGGAAGAATTGGGGATAAAGCGGCCGGAAGGGTATACGGTCATGGAGACAGAGGAAGCCCTGGCGGTGGCAAATCGGCTGGGGTATCCGGTATTGATGCGCCCTTCCTACGTGCTGGGCGGACAGAACATGATCATTGCCTTCAGCGATGAGGACATTAAGGAGTACATGGAGATTATCCTATCCCATGGAATCGAAAACCCAATTCTCATCGATAAATATCTGCGGGGTGTCGAGATCGAGGTGGATGCCATCTGCGATGGGGAGGATGTCTTAATCCCGGGAATCATGGAGCACATCGAGAGGGCGGGCGTCCACTCCGGGGACTCCATCGCCGTGTATCCCCCGTGGAATGTCAGCGGAAGCCTGACGCAGAAGTTGGTGGAGTTTACGCGGAACTTAGCGCTGGCGCTGGATACCCACGGACTGGTGAATATTCAGTATGTCGCCCATGAGGGGGAGCTCTATGTGATCGAGGTCAACCCAAGATCCTCGAGAACCGTCCCCTATATAAGCAAAGTGACAGGCGTCCCCATGGTGGATCTGGCAACCAGGGCCATGCTGGGGGAGAAGCTGGCTGACATGGGGTACGGCACAGGGCTGTACCAGACGCCGCCCTATGTGGCGGTGAAGGTTCCCGTTTTCTCCTTCGAAAAGCTGCGGGATCTGGATGTACAGCTGGGGCCGGAGATGAAATCCACCGGTGAAGTGCTGGGGATCGGCAGTACCATGGATGAGGCTTTATTTAAAGGCCTGGTCGCGGCAGGGTATAAGATGGAAAAACAGGGGGGCGTCCTCATTACAGTCCGGGACAGCGATAAGGCGGAAATCGCAGATATTGCGAGAAAGTTTGACGAGCTTGGCTTCGAGCTGTATGCCACAAAGGGGACTGCCAGAGTCTTGGCGCAGGCAGGAATGGGCGTGACGGCGGTCAACAAGATCCATGAGTCCAAGGACAACACCCGGACGCTGTTGGAGAGCGGCAAAATCCAATATATAATCTCTACATCCTCCAAGGGGCGGATTCCCAGCCGGGATAGCGTGAAGCTCCGAAGGACGGCGGTGGAACATGCGATTCCCTGTCTCACGTCGCTGGACACGGCCAACGCGCTGGCCAACAGCCTGCGCAGCCGGTATTCCCAGTACAACACAGAGCTGGTGGAGCTGAATCACATGCGAACCCACAAGAGCAAACTGCACTTTATCAAAATGCAGGGCGCCGGCAACGACTATATTTACTTCGACTGCATGAAACAAGAGATTGCGAATCCACAATCCCTAAGTGTCAGCCTTTCAGACCGGCATTTTGGCATTGGCGGGGATGGGGTCGTGCTGATCTGCGCCTCGGAGATTGCGGACGCGAAAATGCGGATGTTCAACCTGGATGGCAGCGAAGGAAAAATGTGCGGCAATGCCATCCGCTGTGTGGGGAAATATCTGTACGATTCAGGGATTGTGCAAAAGGAAGTCATGCGGATTGAAACCCTGAGCGGCGTGAAAACCTTGAAGTTATACCTGCAAAACGGCCTGGTGGACAGCGCGACGGTGGACATGGGGCCCGCCGGGCTGAGCCCCGCATCCCTTCCCGTTCTGCTAGAGGGGGATACGGTGGTGAACCGCGAAGTAACCATCAATGGGGAGAGCTACGCCATCACCTGCGTATCCATGGGAAATCCACACTGCGTTATCTACTGGGACGATCTGGACAGCCTGGATATCGCCAAGATCGGAAGTGCGGTGGAGAACTGCGAGCTATTCCCGGAGCGGGTGAACGTTGAATTTATTCGGATTCTAGATCACAATACTGTCAAAATGCGGGTCTGGGAGCGGGGCAGCGGGGAAACCTGGGCCTGTGGCACGGGAGCCTGTGCGGCGGCGGTTGCGGCCGTATTAGGCGGACATTGTCAGAAAGATCGGGAGATCCTCGTCAAGCTCAAGGGCGGCGATCTGGAGGTGCGCTATACGGACGAAACCGTGTATATGACAGGCAAGGCACAGATGGTATTTGAAGGTACGGTTGAAATCTGATAAGGGGGATTTGTATGTGTACTGGCGAGACAGGCAGACAGACAAAATATATCTTTGTGACGGGAGGCGTCGTCTCCGGCCTGGGAAAAGGGATTACCGCCGCGTCCCTGGGGAGACTGTTGAAGGCGCGCGGGCTGAAGATAGCGGCGCAAAAGCTGGACCCGTATATCAATGTGGACCCGGGCACCATGAGCCCGTATCAGCACGGCGAAGTTTTTGTCACCGAGGACGGGGCGGAAACCGATCTGGATCTGGGGCACTATGAACGGTTTATCGATGAGAATCTAAACCAGTTTTCCAATCTGACCACAGGCAAGGTGTACTGGAATGTATTGACGAAAGAGAGGAAGGGGGAGTATCTTGGGGAGACGGTTCAGGTGATCCCCCACATTACCAACGAGATCAAGAGTTTCATCTATTCCGTCGGGCAAAAGACCGGCGCGGACGTGGTCATTACGGAGATCGGAGGGACCACGGGAGATATTGAAAGCCAGCCCTTTCTGGAGGCGATCCGGCAGGTGTCCCACGAGGTGGGCAGGCGAAATTGTCTATTTATCCATGTCACACTGGTGCCCTATATCCAAAGCTCCGGCGAACATAAATCTAAGCCCACCCAACACTCCGTCAAAGAGCTTCAATCCTTCGGCATCATGCCGGATCTGATCGTGACCCGCTGCAACGAGCCGCTGGAAGACTCTATCGTGAGCAAAATCGCTTTATTCTGTAATGTCAAGCCGGACTGTGTCATCGAGAATCGAACGCTCCCCGTTCTGTATCAGGCACCGGTCATGCTGCACGACAATGGCCTGGATGATATCGTGTGCCGGGAATTGTCCATCCAGTGTCCTCACGAAAGCGATATGAGCGAGTGGAACAAAATGCTGCACCGCATCGAGCACTGCACCAAGGTTGTGAAGGTGGCCCTGGTGGGAAAATATACGAAGCTGCACGATGCGTATTTATCGGTGGCGGAAGCGCTGCGGCACGCAGGGTTTGAAAACGAAAGCCGCATTGAGATACAATGGACGGATTCGGAGACTATCACACCGCTGACCATAGACTCGGTGCTCAGCGGCCAGGATGCCATCTTAGTCCCCGGCGGCTTCGGAGACCGGGGAATTGAGGGGATGATTCTGGCAGCCGAGTATGCCAGGACAAAGAAGATTCCCTATCTTGGGATCTGCCTGGGTATGCAGATTGCCGTGATTGAATTTGCAAGAAATGTGATGGGCTGGGAGGATGCCAACTCGACAGAGTTTAATCCCAGCAGCGCCCACCGCGTCATCGATTGGATGCCGGATCAGACGTATGAGGGGCCAAAGGGCGGAACCATGCGGCTGGGAGCCTATCCGTGTAAAATCATGCCCCACACCAGGCTGGAGGTGGCCTACGGCCAGCCGGAAATCCAAGAGCGGCACCGGCATCGATTTGAATTCTGCAATGAATACAGGGACGCCATGGCGGAAAAGGGACTGCGCATTGCGGGGACATCGCCGGATGGACGGCTCGTGGAGGCTGTGGAGCTGCCGGAGCAGGATTTCTTCGTGGGCGTTCAATATCACCCGGAATTCAAGAGCCGTCCCAACCGCGCCCACCCGCTCTTTCGGGAGTTTATCGCGGCGGCGGTCCGACAGTCGGAAAGGAGTGAAGCATAATGCGGATAAATGCACATTATTCACAGCTTAAGGAGAGCTATCTATTTTCGGATATCAGCCATAAAGTTGCGGCGTTTAAAGCCGCCCACCCCGATGCCGATGTCATCCGGATGGGAATTGGGGATGTCACACTGCCGTTATGTCAAGCGGCGGTGGACGCCATGGGAGAAGCCGTGAAGGAGATGGGCCGCGCGGAGACCTTTCGGGGATATGGCCCGGAGCAGGGATATGACTTTCTGCGGGACGCCATTGCCTCCTATTACGCCACAAAGGGGGTGGATCTGGATCGGGAGGAAATCTTTGTCAGCGATGGGGCGAAGAGCGATTTAGGAAATATTCTGGATCTATTTGACTCAAAGAATACGGTCTTGATACCGGACCCGGTGTATCCGGTCTACGTGGATACCAACCTTATGGCGGGCCGCCAAATTCAATTTTTGAAGGCCACCGTTGAGAATCAATTTCTGCCCATGCCGCCCGCCGGAGTGAAAGCGGACATCGTATATCTGTGCTCGCCTAACAATCCCACCGGCGCGGTGTACAACCGGGACCAGCTGACAGAGTGGGTGGCATACGCCAATGAACAGGATGCCATTCTCTTATTTGACAGCGCCTATGAAGCTTTTATTCAGGACGCTTCCCTGCCCAGAAGCATCTACGAGATTCCCGGCGCCAAGACCTGTGCCATAGAATTCTGTTCCTTTTCCAAGACGGCGGGATTTACCGGAACCCGATGCGGGTACACCGTTGTGCCAAAAGACCTGACCCGTGGGGAAATGTCCCTCAATCGAATGTGGCTTCGCCGTCAGACCACGAAATTCAACGGTGTTCCCTATATTGTCCAGCGCGGGGCGGCGGCTGTCCTGACGGAGGAAGGGATCCGGCAGGCACAACAAAATATTGCATACTATATGGAGAATGCGGCGGTTATCGCCAATGCCCTTCGCAGCTTGGGGATCTGGTTTACCGGAGGGGAGAATTCACCCTATATCTGGATGCAGTGTCCCGAGGGATATGACTCCTGGCAGCTCTTTGATCTCCTGCTGGAGAAGGCTCATGTTGTGGGAACGCCGGGCGCCGGATTTGGAAGCTGTGGGGAAGGATTTTTCCGCTTGACTGCGTTTGGAAGACGGGACGACGCGGAGCGGGCCATGGAACGATTGTGTGGGGTCTATCCCCGCTGAGACAGGCGTATGTCCCTGGAAAGGAGAGGTGTACCATGTCAAGTTCATACATGACAAAACGAGCGTTAGGAAATTCATTGAAGGCTGTATTGCTGGAAGTGCCGTTTCACAAGGTGACGGTCAAGAAGATCGTCGAGCACCTGGGGGTCAATCGGCAGACATTTTACTATTATTTTCAGGATATCCAGCAGCTGCTGACGTGGACGTTGAAGGAAGAGATCCAACAGAGCTTGTCCGATGATGTATTTTTTGAGAATTGGCGGCTCGGCCTTCTGCGCATCCTTTTCTACATTCAGCAAAATGAGCAGCTGTGCCGGACGATTTTTGCGTCCACGGGGCGAGGGGCCTATGAGAAGGCGATCTATGAGATTGCCTATGAACTTTTCTGGAAAGCGGAAGAGTTGGATTTTCAGGACCGGGATTTTGACGTGAATGTGCTGGCGGGTACCTTTCAAGGGCTGGTGGATCAATGGCTGGAACCGGGGCTCGAGGAGGAGCCGAAGCAAGTGCTTGACCAGGCGTGCCGGGCCGTATCTGCATACTGTCCGGCTAAGGCAGGGGCTAACGGGTTAGCCGTCTAAAGGAGCCGTGGAAAAACCGGCGTCCGCTCTCGTCAGTCAAAGGATAAAGGCAGCTGACAGAGAATGCGGGCGCCTTTTTTGTCTTCGGAATACACGTGCAAGCCGTAGGGACTCCCGAAGATGAGCCGGATGCGCTGGTTGACATTCAGAATTCCAATGTGCGCTTTCTCCTGGATATCGTCGGACATGAGAGCGGTCTGAAGGCGTTTGAGGGACGCAGAGTCGATTCCCACGCCCGTATCCTCCACCCAAATCTCTAGGATATCGCCCTTCCGGGATGCGCCGATGCGGATGTGGCCCATTCCGCTTAAGGGCTTGATGCCGTGGTAGATGGCATTTTCCAGCAGAGGCTGCAAGAGGATTTTGATAACCAGGCAGGAGCGGACGTCCGCGTCGATTTGCCATTCCGTCTGAAATTTATTTTTGTAGCGGGCGCTCTGAAGATCGAGGTAGGTTCGCGCATTGTCCAGCTCCCGCTCCAGAGGGACTAGCGTATTGACGTCCTCAAGGGAGTAGCGGAGCATGGAGGAAAGCTGATTGATCATAATGGAGGTCTGGTTTTTACCGCCGGTCAGCGCCATGGCGGACCAGCTTATGGAATCCAGCGTATTGTGAAGAAAATGGGGATTGATCTGGGATTGCAGGGCGATGGACTGGGCTTTTTTGAGCATGTCAATGCGCTTTTCCAGATCCTCGCTTATGACCTTGTTTTGATGTACGGTATGCTCGATGGCGGAGATAATATAAGCCTCCTCATCTTTTTTAAGGGACAGAACGTCGGCGGAGCTGGGAACAGCGTCCTCCAATTTGCCCATGATAGATCGGATTGGCCTGTATAGGCGGAAGGATACCATGACCGTCAAGCCTATGGTGGCGAGGAGGCCCAGGGTAAATATAAGCACCATGGGAAACATAAATGCATGAATGTTGGCTTGGTACAGGGAGCGGGGGACCGAGAGCACAAGGTTCCAGTCGCTGTAGTGGATGGACGCTTTATAGAGAACATGTCCGCCATAGCGGATGTATCCCTCCGCTGACATAAGCTCATCAATAGCGCAGAATTCGGGATCGATGGAAGAATAATCGCCCCAGATCTGGGACAGGAGGCGGTTGTCTCCGTCAAATAAAAAGAGCCCGTCCTCCTTGGGCTCCCGCAGCACGGACAGGAGCTTCGTAAATTTGCTGAGGTTGACGTTGAAGACAATGACGCCCTGGTTGACGCCCTGCGTTTCAATGGCCTTATAGATGGAGATCATGGGAATCTGCTGGAATTGCCGGTTAGGGCCAAGACGGTACGTGTACCAAAACCGGCTGGGCGTTGTGTTGGCCTGATATTCCTCCAGCCACCCGGTATCAAAAAAATCTTCCAGCGGGATATCGCCATAGTTGGAAATGATGCGGCCATTGCGCTGGGAATAGATGTAAACACTGGTGAGATAGTCGTGTGTCTGCATCTGCGTCTGGATTTGCGTATAGATAGAGGAGGGATCGTAATACGCCTTTTTGTCCGGCTCGTGGAGCAAAAAGAGTTCAATATCTGTGTTGTTGTTGAGCAGATGGGACTGGACGAGAAGGTCGTCGAGCATGGTATTGATAAGGTTTAGGTATGCGTTCAGGGATTTATCGCTGTAGGAGAGGATTTCATTATTCATGAAGGTGGAAACGGACATAGTGGCGACGCTGACAAGGAGAAACATGGGGAGCAGAATGAGCAGGGAGAGAAAGGCGAGATTTTTGAAAAAAATTCTCCCAAACTGCCGGCCGTTTCTGAAGGAATAAAAGATGCTGCGCTTATTCATGCCGGCCACTCCGTTCCTCCGCTTTCGCCTGTAAGAATTCCAGGCGGTAGGCGTTGGGCGTCAGCCCGGTATACTGCTTAAAGGCTTTGGAAAAATAGCGGGCGCTTTTATAGCCAACGCGGTCGCCCACCTCGTAGACTCTGATGGAGGAACTTTTTAGAAGCTGGCACGCCAACTCCATCTTTTGCCGAATGATAAAGTCAATCAAATTTTCGCCTGTTTTCGCCTTGAACATTCGGCTGAAATAGCACTGGCTGAGATAGAAATGGTCAGCGATACTCTCCAGAGAGATATCCTCCGTAATGTGTTGGATGATATAGTCCTTTGCCTGTTGGATCACATCTTTTTCCAGAGGGCTTTTGCGGCGGAGTTCATCGGCCAGCTGGCCGATAAAAGCTTGGAACCGGCCGGTCATCTCACCGCCGGAAGCCCCGCTGACGCTGGAGAGATCCAGATTCGGCGTCTGGGTGCGCTCCTGCAGTTCGCGACAGAATTCGAGGATAATCTTGCGGGCAAGGGATGGGTCAAGCTGCTGTAGGTAGCTGTTGAGCCTTTCGAGCGTGCTTTCGGTCTCTTGGAAATTGTGATCGCACAGAGCGCTGTAGAGGGCTTTTTTTTGTTCTTCAATCTTTAGCGTCATAGACTGGGGGTCGGTGGAATGGGCCAGTTGATTTTGCAGCAGCGTTGGGATCCCATGAAAGATATCGGGCTTCGAGATCTCAGTGCGGACAGAGAACAAATCCCACAGGGAGGTTTGCAGTGCGGCGATGGCGCCGTCAATCAGGTGGAGAGCCTCGCCGTCATTTTGAGGGGGCAGAATACCCAATAGTTGAAGCCTACACCCCTGTTTGGCGACGAGCCGAAATTCGATCTGAGGAGCCGACAGGGAGACGCAGTTTTTTAGACAGTTGTACAGCTCGTTGGCGGTATGTGTCTGACTGCCTGCGAGAAAATCTTCGTAATTCTGAATGGTCGCCATAGCCATGAAACAAGTACAGTCGTCAAAGGAGACTTCCGGATACAGCAGGTGAAACAGCGATTCTAAATATTCGGCGGATTGGAGTGAGCCGAGCATTAGCTCCGCAAAGAAATACTCCTTTACATCATCGATGCTCTTTTGGAAGGAGTCTGCACTGTCCCGCAATTGTTGCGCTTGGTACCGTTCGTCCAGCTCTTTTGCCACTTTTCGGAAGACGGAGGTCAGTTCGTCCAGGTCGATGGGCTTAACGATATAGTCGGTCACATTATATTTGATGGCGGCGATGGCGAGATCCACTTCCTGGTAGGCGCTGATCAAAATGACCTTCGGCGGGTTTTCCATCTCACTGGCAAATTTTGCCACATCGAGCCCGGACTGGAAGGTCATTTTGATATCCGTCAGAATGGCGTCTATATGGCTGTGGGTTTGGAGATAGCGGATGACGTCCCGCCCATCCTCAAATGTGGACTGTACATGAAATCCTAACTTTTCCCAGTTGACAATGGCCTGTAGTCCGTCACGGATTGTGTCCTCATCGTCCGCGATGAGCAATTGATACATATGTAGAAACCCCTTTCGCATACAATGGCGTCTGTAGTTATTATATCATATTTGAATATGTTCGTCGAAGAAGTTTTTGGAGAGGTCAAAAAAACATCCACATCTGGACAAAAAAAGTTCACATAAGATGGAGCGCCATGGTTCAGTAAGGCAAATTAACACCATAGAAAAGCAAATTGCTATCATTGTTTGGAAATTGAGAAATTGTTATAATTTAATCATACCTAGACCGTACATAGAAAGGAATCGATTAACCATGAAAAAAGCGACAAGGTCAGGGAAGCGAGGGGCCGTCAGCAAACGGGTGGATAATTTTGAATTTTTGCTGCTCTGCCTCCCGGCGATCCTCTTGATCTTCTGTTTTGCCTATATTCCCATGGGCGGTATTGTGATAGCATTTGAAAAATTTAATGTGGCCGGCGGTATATTTGGAAGTCCATGGGTGGGATTCAAGAACTTTGAGTTCTTTTTTAAGTCCAGCGACGCCTGGAGGACGGTGCGCAATACCCTGGGATTGAATTTACTGTTTATGGCCGTGGGCTTGGTGGCCAGCGTAGCCTTTGCGCAGATGTGTTTTTCCCTCCGGCGCAAGTCTGCCATCAAAGTGTACCAGACGGTGGCGATCATCCCCAGCTTCCTGTCCTGGGTTGTGGTTGGGTATCTCGTCTATGCCCTGCTGAAACCGGTGGGTGGCCTTGTAAACCAGGTCCTGCAAAAAATGGGGCATGAAGCTGTGAAATGGTACTCGGAACCCCAATATTGGCCGGTTATCCTGCTGATAACCTCCCTGTGGCACGGCGTAGGTAACGGGAGTCTGTTTTATTTTGCCAGTCTTATGGGAATCGATCCGGAGTATTTTGAAGCGGCGGCTCTGGACGGCGCCACAAAATGGCAGCAATTTCGCTATGTGACCCTGCCGTTTCTTGTCCCCCTGATTGTGATCATGCAGATTCTGAATATCGGGAATATTTTCCGCGCGGATTTTGGCCTGTTCTTTAACGTCACCCGGGACAGCGGGGCTTTGTATCCGACGACGGATGTTATAGACACCTATATTTACCGCGCCTTAATTCAGGTGGGAGACATCGGCATGTCGGCGGCGGTAGGTTTATTTCAATCGGTGGTGGGATTTGTTCTCATTTTGACGACGAATTTCATCGTCCGCCGCATTGACAAAGACAGCGCTCTGTTCTAGGAGGGAATCGTATGGCAAAAAAACAGCGGCCGCAGATCCTGTTACATACAATCGGAATTTTTTATGTACTCATCTGTATTCTGCCCTTTCTCATCGTCCTATCGGCATCCTTTACGTCGCCGTTGGATTTAAACGACTATGGATACCGTATTTTTCCTGTGAGGATTGATACATCGGCCTATGAGGCTATTTTCAAGACTCCGGATGTTATCTTGCGGGCCTATGGAGTGACGATCCTCGTCACCGTGGCTACGGTTTTGGTGGGGCTCTTCGTCATGTCCGCCGCCGCATACCCGTTGGCCAGGAAGAATTGTCGTTTTCGCAGGGCCTTGTCCTTCTACTTCTTTTTTACCATGCTTTTTTCCGGAGGGCTGGTGCCCAGCTATATCTGGATCACCCAGGGGCTGCATCTAAAAAATACCATATGGATTATGATCCTGCCGTCGCTGGTCAATGTCTTCCACGTTATTATGATCCGCACTTTTATGCAAAAACTGCCGGAATCGCTGTATGAATCGGCTAAGATTGACGGCGCCAGTGAGATCCGTATCTATTTCCAGATTGCGCTGCCCTTGTCCGTACCGGTTTTAGCCACAGTTGCCTTTTTTAACGCTATGGCCAAGTGGAATGACTGGAGCACAGCGCTCTATTACATCGACGATAAAAATTTATATCCACTTCAATATCTGCTGTACACCATCCAGAAGAATATTCAGGCCCTGCTGACCCAGATGAATCTGGCGAATCATGCGGGGGGAAGCTTCGACCCGGGCAAGATCCCGGGGGAGAATCTGCTGATGGCCATGGCTGTGGTGGCAACAGGGCCGATGCTGGTTATCTTCCCTTTTTTTCAAAAATATTTTGTCTCCGGTCTCACGGTGGGAGCGGTCAAAGGGTAATCGGGACAATTACGGGAGCAATTCCGTATTGATATAAATCAAAAAAGGAGGATTCATTATGAAGAAAGTGAAAGCTGGGCTGTGCCTGTTGCTGGCAGTTGCCCTCTGCGCAGGAACCGCGGGATGTAAGGACAAAAATTCTGACTCCCAGAACAGCAGCCAGGCGTCTTCGGCCGTGGACCAAAACTCTTCGGAGGCAAGCGGTAAGCCGCAGGAGATTGCCACAATTAAATGGGTTTGTCTGGGGGAGGATCAGCAAAATGCAGAGCCTGTATACCAGAAGGTAAATGAGCTCCTGGGGGAGCGCTACGGGCTGGCGCTGAATTTTGAGACGTATCCCGCTGGAACCTACGACGAGAAGATGAACATGAAAATCAACTCCGGCGAGGAGTATGACCTGTGCTACACCAGTCAATCCTGGCTGAATAAATACCCTGTTCAGGTGGCAAAGGGAGCGTTTCTTGCGCTGGACGACTATCTGGATGATTTTACAAAGCTGAAGGAGGCGCTGCCGGAATTTCTCTTTGAGCAGGCCAGAATCAATGGAAAGATCTATGCCATTCCCAACTATCAGATATCGTATAGCTCCTGGGGCTTTACGTTCCAAAAGGCCATCGTCGAGGAGATGAAAGAGGCCGGTATCGACTGGGATTATACAGAGATCAAAACATTCTGGGATGCGGAGCCATTTTGGGAATTTGTAAAGGAAAAGCATCCGGAATTGTATCCCTACGGGACTGGAGTTGGGGATGAGCTGTATTTTACCCAGAATAAAATCGATGGCAATAAGTATATCGATGTTGAGCAGGGGAGTATCGACAAGGATGACCCGGAACACAAGGTATTTATGGACGCTCTGCTGAGCAAAGAAGAGCAGCTGGAGATGAATAACGGCTCGTGGGTTATTGGTATCAATAACCGGAAGCTGTTGGAAAAGGGCTATATTCGCCCTGACGTCGCCACAGTTCAGGATCAGACGGCCGATATGGCCGCCGGGCGGTTCGCCTCATCGGAGGGCGTCATAAAGCCGGGCGGAGAGGCGGAAGTGCAGATCAAATCCGGCGGCATTGAGTGGGTACAGGTAGCGGTACAGGTTCCCTTTGTGGGCTCCACGGCGGCTCGGTCCACCATGACGGCAGTCAGCTCCAAGAGCAAGCAGCCGGAGGCAGCCTTGAAGATGATCGAGGTTATGAATACGGATGCGGAGATCTTCAATACCTTAAATTTTGGCATCGAAGGACAGAATTATACCCTCGAGGATGGCAAAGTACAGGCCATTGAAAACAGCGGCTATTTCTACAATTCTGCCTGGGCCATCGGAAATCAATTTAACGCCATATTGATGGTCAGCCAGCAGGACGGCATTTGGGAAGAGACGGATAAAATCAACCGGGAAGCGGAAGTCACGCCGGTCTTAGGTTACACATTTGACCCAGAGCCTGTCACAGCGGAAATCGCGGCGATGTCCGCCATTAAAAAAGAATTTGATAAATGGTACTGGGAAGACGACTATGAAGCGCGGTACGACCAGTATGTGGAAAAAATGCGCGAGCCTGCGACAGTCGTTTTGGCGGAATCGCAGAAACAGCTGGACGCATGGTGGGAAGCCAATAAAAAATAATCGCTGTGGCGAAAGCGGCAGGACGGCCTATGTATGATAGGGGCCGTCCTGTTTTGCATCTCACAGGATATAAGCGCAGGGCAGTATGAAAAATTGCCGTTGCTATTTTAGGGAATTTGGTTTAAAATAGACATGCGGCAGAGAGTTTCGGCCTGCGGTCGAGCGCCGCAGGTTTAGCGATTGGATAATGAGAGGCCAGATAGAGTAAGGAGGAACGAATATGGCAAAGAAGGTTGCAGTTATTATGGGAAGCGACAGCGATTGGGGCGTGCTGAAGGGGGCGGTGAAAACGCTCAAGGGCTTTGGCATTGAGACAGAAGTCCGCGTGATGAGCGCGCACCGCACTCCGGAGGAGGCTTCATCCTTTGCATCCGGCGCACACCAGGCAGGCTTTGGGGTGATTATTGCGGCGGCAGGGAAGGCGGCGCACCTGGCTGGCGTGTTGGCGGCGCACACGACGCTGCCTGTCATCGGGATTCCTATTAAGTCGTCCACTCTGGACGGGCTGGACGCGCTGCTGTCCACCGTGCAGATGCCAAAGGGGATCCCCGTGGCCACCGTGGCCATCGACGGCGCGGAGAACGCGGCACTTTTGGCTGTCCAGATCCTTGCCGTTTCGGACGAAGGGTTACAAGAACAATTGGAGGCCATGAAGCGGGATATGGTCGAAAGTGTGAAAGAAAAGGATGCAAAGCTGCGGCTAGAGGCGGCGCAGCTGTAGGACTAGATAACGAGAGGAGATACCGATTTGGGAGGCTTTTTTGGGGTTGCATCGCGGCAGGACTGTGTGATGGACTTATTTTTTGGCGTGGACTACCATTCCCATCTGGGAACAAAACGGGGTGGAATGGCGGTTTACGCTGAGGAGACAGGATTTGAACGGGCCATTCATAATATTGAGAACTCACCCTTTCGGACGAAATTCGAGCGGGATGTGGAAGAGATGAAAGGCCATTTTGGCATTGGCTGTATCAGCGATAACGAACCGCAGCCGCTGATTGTCCGGTCCCATCTTGGAAATTATGCGATTACCACCGTAGGGCGCATCAATAATGAGAAAGAGCTAGTGGATATGGCGTTTCAGGGGGGCAACATGCATTTCCTAGAGATGAGCGGCGGCCGGATCAATGCGACGGAGCTGGTGGCGGCTCTGATTAATCGAAAAGACAGCATTCCGGAAGGGATCCGGTTTGCCCAGGAGAAGATCGACGGCTCCATGTCGATTCTGATTCTCACAGAGAATGGATTTTACGCCGCCCGGGATATAGTCGGGCGGACGCCGGTGGTCATTGGGCGAAAGGAGGGAGCCCACTGCGCTTCTTTTGAGTCCTTTGCCTACCTGAATCTCGGGTATACCGATGAGCGCGAGTTAGGGCCGGGCGAGGTGGTCTTTGTCACACCGGATTCCGTGGAGGTGAAGTTGGAAAGGCTGAAAAAAAAGAGGGTTTGCGCCTTTCTTTGGACCTACTACGGGTATCCGTCGGCATCCTATGAGGGGGTCAGCGTGGAGAGTATGCGGTACCGCTGTGGCGAGCTCCTAGCGAAGGAGGACGAGGTCGATCCGGAGAGCATCGACTATGTGGCCGGAATCCCAGACTCGGGCTTGGCGGCGGCCATCGGCTACGCCAACGCCTCCGGGATCCCCTTTGCGAGACCTTTCATCAAGTATACGCCTACCTGGCCTCGAAGCTTCATGCCTCAGAGACAGGAGATGCGCAATCTCGTGGCCCACATGAAGCTAATCCCCGTGGAAGATCTAATCAAGGATAAAAGTCTGCTCTTTATCGATGATTCCATTGTGCGCGGAACGCAGATGGGGGAGACGGTTCAGTTTCTCTACAACAGCGGTGCCAGGGAGGTCCACATCCGCCCCGCCTGCCCGCCCATTGTGTACGGGTGCAAGTATCTGAATTTCTCCCGCTCATCCTCGGAGATGGATTTGATTACCCGGCGCGTCATCGTGGAGCTGGAGGGCGGCGTGCCGTCGGAGGAAACCTTAAAGAAATATTCGGATACGGAATCCCCGGAGTATAAGGCTATGGTGGAGAAGATTCGGGAAAAATTGAATTTCACATCGCTCCACTATCAGAGCCTGGAAACTATGTTAGAAGCGATCCAGATTCCGTCCTGCGATGTCTGCACTTATTGCTGGACGGGGGAGGAATAGAGGAATGGAGATTGACATGATTGATAAATTGTTTGCGTTCCTTAAAAGGCCGGTGCTTTGGCAGCGGAGCAGCGAGCCCTTTTGGGACCATGAGCATATCTCAAAGGGTATGCTGGAAGCTCATTTGAATCCCGATTTTGAGGCCGCCAGCCGAAAGCACAGCGATATTGAGCGCTCGGTGCAATGGCTTTCCACTGTGATTGTGAAGGATGGCAAAATCCTGGACCTCGGCTGCGGTCCGGGGCTATATACGAAACCGTTATCGGAAATGGGCTATGATGTAACGGGTATCGATTATTCCAAACGGTCGATTGCGTATGCCAAAAGTCAAGATACAAAGACCCACTATATCTACAAAAACTATTTGGAGCTTGACTATGCCGGTGCGTTTGATGCAATCACTTTAATTTATTGCGATTATGGGGCATTAACGCTCAGTGAGCGGAGGACGCTTCTGCCGAAAATATACAGCGCTTTAAAACCAGGAGGTTTGTTTATCTTTGATGTTTTCACAGAGGAAAGCTATAAAAACAAAAGGGAAGTAAACTCTTGGTCGCTATGTGAAAACGGTTGCTTTTGGAGCCCTCAACCGCATATCTGTTTAGATGCAACGTATCTCTATGAAGACAATACGGTTTCTGTAGACCAACATATTGTCATAACCAACGACAGTATACACGAGTATTTAACCTGGGATACGGCGTATACAGCGCAGAGGCTGGCGGACGAGCTGTCGCCATTTGGGTTTGAGATCCAAGCTATGTTTGATGACGTTTGTGGTAAGCCCTACACGGGAACAGGGAATACACTGTGCTTTGTGGCAGTCAAAAGCCAGGAGGCTGCGGGACCGCGCTAGGTCTTTGCACCGAAGACACCTGTTTCAGTCTGCTTATGTGGGAGGAGCCGCTACAGTAAATTTACCGTGCTGTAGCGGCTCTTTTTTATGTGCATCACTCAGATTCCGCCCAAACGATAGCAACTATATTTCCCGTTTCCCTCTTTGACAAGTACGCCGCTTTCGACCAGTTCACGAACAATCAGAATTGCGGTGGACTGTGATACGTTCAGGGTGGTTTCAATATCCTTACGGGTAATCGTTTTCTGTGTTTCAAACATACTTATGACGATTTCATCCCGCATCTCCTTGGATGTCACTTTTCGGGGGGCGTGTTTCTGTGGTTCCGGAACAAAAGTACTCTCGCCCCTGTAGTTGGTATTGGGGAGTGTGATTTTGAATGCGTTATTGGTTGCTTCGATTTTGGGCTTCATCTCAAAACCATCGTAGCATTCGTTGATTTTCAGCATTC
>JAHZBS010000012.1:0-3424 GCA_019423265.1 Clostridiales bacterium | reverse complement strand
CCGGTACCGTAGGCCTCAATGAGCCGCAGACGATAGAATACATTCGCCAAGTGCCGATTACGGAGGACGGATACACCCAGCATAATATCATCAAAAGAAATACCACACACCAGCCCACCGATGGTCACAATTTCAATGCGGTCATCAAAAATACTGATAAGCGTAGATCCGCTGATGGAATAGTCGCGATGGACGATAGCATTCGACAGAGCTTCGCGCAGAGCTTCTGGGGGATAATCCCGTTTGTCGATACGGTCAAGCCCCTCAAACTCTGCACGGGTGCGATTAAACTTATCAATGTAGGAGTAAGCGTCTTCCAACTGCTCCAACAGAGAGCCAGTCAACTCCTGTCTGTCTCGAAAAATGCTTTTTTTGCTCCCTTCGAATACAGCCATTTTAATCGTGTGGATGCACTGGTCTGACAGCAGCATACCAAGATTAGAGTAAGTTCCATCCTGGCCGATAATATTCAGAGTGCGTTTCTGCGCTTCACCAAACTCGACCTTTTTCTTTTTGAAATAGGCGTCTGTTTTTTCAAAGGTCAGCTGCTGATTGAGGGATCGGGCATCTTCATAGCAGTCGCCGCTGGTTTCCTTAATCATATTCAAAATAGCAGTCTCATTGGCGGGGACAGAGGATGCACCTTGACGCACATAAACACCCTCTGGGCGGACACCCTTGCTGTGGAGGTAATAGGGTCTGGCAGTACCGCGCTGGACGGTTAGAACAACGATATTCTTCCCGTCTATAACTTCAATACCGCAATCAATAAACATGGTAACATCAGGGCGCACAACATCCCGGATCATATTTGTCAGCCGCAGCATGATATCATCTGTATTTTCGACGCCAAGAACACTTCCGTCATCGTTGATGCCAATATATAGTTTGCCGCCGTCTGTGTTGGCAAAGGCGACTACGGCATATTTGATGTCATCCAGATACTCCCGCTTGAACTCCGTGGTTTTATTCTCAATCATAGATGCAGTCTCCTTACTACTAATTATTACTAATTATAATTATAACCGCGATCAGCAAGAAATCAAGTTATTTTTTCCGGATATGGAAAATAAATTTGTTTTGTATCGTGGCCCAAAACAGAAGATTACTGAGGGCATTGCAATTACAAGAATCTATAAATCATAGCTTGTTTAGAAATAAAGATTTGTAAATTGAGGCTATTTTCCAATATTTTTCCAGATAATTTCTTGCTTCAACTGTCTCTCTATGATATAATATCCACAAACGCAATGGGCCGTGCGCAAGCGAGGCGAACAAGCCGCTGCGCCGCCTTATGAAATCGCACAGATGCGTCGGGAAAGAGAGGAAATTTACAGATGTCAAAAGAATTAAAGCTTTGGTACACAAAGCCAGCGCCAGGGATCACGAAAATCACGCCGGAGCGGACGCCGGAGAATGACGAGTGGGAAAAATGGTCGCTACCCCTTGGAAATGGCTATATAGGCGCCAATGTTTTCGGCGGAACTGAGACGGAGCGGATCCAGATCACAGAGAATAGCCTGTCCAATCCCAAGAGTGTCGGAGGATTAAATAATTTTGCCGAGATATTTCTTGACTTTGCCCACTCGGATGTGGAGGACTACCGCCGCGATTTGGTGTTGGATACGGCGATCTCCCATGTGGAGTATACCCATAAGGGGGTTCGGTATGAGCGCGAGTATTTTACATCCTATCCGGACCAGGTCATGGTCATCCGCATAGCCGCTTCGGAAAAAGGGGCAGTGCAGTTTACCCTTCGCCCCACCATTCCATACATAAAGTCCTACGGAAGAGAGGAAGGCGACGGCGGCGGCAAATCGGGTACGGTTACGGGGGAGGGGCGGACCCTCACGCTGTCAGGCGTCCTGCACTATTACAACATCGCCTTTGAGGGGCAGCTGCGCGTTATCACGGAGAATGGAACGGTGACAATGACCGCGGATGCGTCGGGCGACCACGCAGAGCTGCACGTGGACGGCGCGGACAGTGCCGTGATTCTGATTGGAGTTGGAACAAACTATCGCATGGAGAGCCGCGTATTTACGGAGCCAGACCCCAAAAAGAAGCTGGCCCCCTATCCCCATCCCCACGAGCGGATCTGCGCTACCATGGACAAAGCCTCCGCCAAGTCCTACGAAGAGCTGAAGACAGCGCATTTGCAGGAATACCAGCAGTATTTTAAGCGCGTTGAGCTGGATTTTGGCGGCGTGCCGTCGGGAGTGCCTACGGATGAGATGCTCCAGCAGTACAAAGAAGGGATTCATTCCAAATATTTGGAGGAGCTGTATTTCCAATATGGCCGATATCTCCTAATCAGCGCCTCCCGCCCGGGGACGACGCCGGCCAATCTCCAGGGGACATGGAACTGTTACGATGATTCGCCGTGGAGCGCGGGCTATTGGCACAATATCAACGTACAGATGAACTACTGGCCCGCCTTTAATACGAATCTGGCGGAGATGTTTGAGGCGTATGCGGCCTACAACCAGGCGTATATGAAGCGGACGGAGCAGCATGCGAACCGGTATATCCGGGACAATTATCCGGAGCGCCTGTCCGATGAGCCAGGTGAAAATGGCTGGATTATTGGGACGGGCGGCTGGCTGTATGATGTGGACGGCATGGATAATAACAGTCATTCCGGCCCGGGAACAGGGGCCTTTACCTCACAGCTCTTCTGGGACTATTATGCATTTACAGGGGATGAGGAGATTCTGCGCACCCTGACCTACCCTGTGATATCCTCCATGTCCAAATTTTTGTCCAAGGTTTTGATCCAGCAGGATGGGGCCTTACTCACGAAATTTTCCGCTTCGCCGGAGCAGACGCAGGAGATCGACGGGGCCGATGAATATATTCACACCACGGGGTGTGCCTTTGACCAACAGATGATCTATGAAAATTATAAAAATACCATCCGGGCTGCGGATCAATTGCAGATCGACGAGCCCATTGTGGAACTTGCAAGAGAACAGATTGACCGGCTGGAGCCGGTGCTGGTAGGGGAATCTGGGCAGGTGAAAGAATTCCGGGAGGAGAGGATGTACGGCGAGTTGGGAGAGTATCACCACCGGCATATCTCCCAGTTGGTGGGCCTATATCCCGGAACTATCATCAACAAAAACACGCCGGAGTGGATGGAGGCGGCCAAGGTGACGTTGAACCTGCGGGGAGATCAATCCACCGGGTGGGCCATGGCGCACCGGCTGAACCTCTGGGCGAGAACGGGGGATGGAAACCGAGCATACCACCTCTACCAAACTCTGCTCAAACGGGGCACGCTGCCGAACCTGTGGGATACCCATCCGCCTTTCCAGATCGATGGCAATTTTGGAGGCACGTCGGGCGTCGCGGAGATGCTGCTGCAAAGCCACGGCGGATATATCGATGTGATCCCTACGCTGCCGGATGACTGGGCCAACGG
>JAHZBS010000119.1 GCA_019423265.1 Clostridiales bacterium | reverse complement strand
CCTCCGGCTCTGCGTCGGGATTGATTTTGGCAATGTGGGCCGCCATGGAGCAAGCTGGGTATACGACGGACGTGCCATATTGAATCCTATACCGGCCCCGCACGGTGGTATTGTCGCTGGTCCAAGTCTGCGGCATGTAGTACAGCATCCCCGGGTCGAACCGCCCGCCGCCGCCGCTGCACCCCTCAAAAAGTACTTGGGGAAACCGGGATGTAAGGCGTTCCAGAACCTCATACAGCCCCAGGACATATTGATGGTATTGCATCTGCGTCTGGGTTTCGGTAATATTGCGGTTGCAGTCCCACTTGACATACTCGATATTGGCCGAGCGCAGCACCTGGCTGACGCTTTCAACCAGGTACTCGCGCACTTCGGCGCGGGTCAGATCCAGCACCAGCTGATTCCGGTTTTCCGTCCGGCTTCTCCCCTGGCAGTGGAGACACCAATCCGGGTGCCGGCGGTAGAGATCGCTGTCCGGCGAAACCATCTCCGGTTCAAACCACAGCCCCAGCTTCATCCCCATACCATTTACCTTTTCCGCGATCCCTTTCAGACCGGAGGGAAGTTTTTTCTTATTGACGGTCCAATCTCCCAGCGAGGAGTTGTCCGCATTCCGCTCTCCAAACCAGCCGTCGTCGATGACAAAAAGTTCGCACTCCAGCTCCGAGGCCTTTTGGGCAATAGCCAGCAGCTTGTCCTCGTCAAAGTTCATCTCCGTCGCCTCCCAATTGTTGGCTACGATGGGACGGACGGCATTGCGGTACTGACCTCGCATCAGCCTTTCCCGGAATATTCTGTGATACTTACCGCTCATCTCATTGAGGCCGGCCGGAGAGTAGACCATAGCCACCTCCGGAGTTTGAAAGGCATCGCCGCCATCTAGGGTCCAGTCAAAATTAAAGGCGTTGATCCCCATGGTCACCCTCGTGGAACCGTTGGAGTGACCCTCGATCTCTGCGCTGAAATTGCCGCTGTAGACCAGGGCAAAGCCGTACACGCTGCCGGTGGATTCGTCGGCGTTTTGGTCCATCAGCGCCACAAAGGGGTTGTTCATATGGCTGCTCATGCCCCGCTTGCTATCCACCGTATAGATCCCATGGGTTACGGGCACAAATTCCACGCTCGTCTCTCTCAGCCAGTCGCCGTGCAGGTGAAGCAGCTTGTAGCGGTTTGAGCTGAAATCCACGCAGCAAGACTGAGCGGAGAGCAGGTGCAGTGCCTCATCGCCCTCGTTGATATACCGAATGCTCCGCGTCAGAACGTCATAGTCTTCGAACATTGTATAGGAAAGGACGACGCGCACCTTTGCCTGTCGATCGCAGAAAGCAATCTGTAGGGTCTCCGCCTCCCCGGGCTGCTCCGCATAAATGTGCGGAAGTCCCGCCAGCCCAGGCTTTCCCTCCAGAATAGTATAGCCCTCATACTCCAATTCGGTGACGGTTGAGGCATCCTCATGCCGGATATGGCAGGTGGGAACTCGGTAATCCCCGCCGCCGAAAACGCTAAACTCAAACTTCTGGTCTGTGAGAAAGACTTTGTTTTCGCCGGGCATGGGGACGTGAAATGCTGACGCCCGGTTTACCCCATATTCTTCCGGCAGGTGGGTGAGATCCATGTCGTGTTCCAGCCGTTCGCCCCAATATAGGTGAACTAAATAGCGGTTTTGATAGATGGACATGACATAGCTGGTGTTCCTTCCTCGGATATGAAATTGTGTACCACTTACGGTAATCATGCGCGCTTCTCCTTTTCTGCCTAATGAACTTTGCTGTTCCAGGTCCGTTGAGCTTTTGAGGTCTTTTCCTTATGATCCAGTATACCATATTCCAGCAAAATGGACAACGGAAATCGCTCTTTTTTATTCGCCGCGACAAAATCCCCACACCGGGATGGATGCCGGGGTGGGGATCTTTCAGCTGTTTTATTTCTTGTCCAGGAGCTCCCGCAATATCGCTTGAATTTGCGCGGGGTCGCCTTTGCCTTTGGTCTTCTTCATCGTCTGGCCCACCAGTGCCTGGAAGGCAGCTTTCTTGCCCCCGACAAAGTCTCTCACAATCTTTTCGTTTTCCCCGATGACCTCCTGTGCCGCTGCCAGGAGGATCGCCGGATCCTGAATCTGCTCCAGCCCTTCCTCCGCAACGAGGGCCTCCGGATCGCGGTCATCCTCCCACAGCATCTGAACGATCCGCTTGGCGGTGCCGCTGTTGATCCTGCCATCGCCAAAAAGCTGGGCAAGCTTGGCCATATGCTCCGGATCGATGGGAATTCGGATGTCCTCCCGCTCCGTCTGCCGCGCGATCTCGGATAGGATAAGATTTGCCAAGAGTTTGGGATACTGGGTTTTTGCCGCCGCCATCTCAAAATAATCCGCGATAGCGCGGTCAGCCGCCAGGAGTTCCGCGTCGTGGGCGCTAATTGCGTACCGCTGCACGTATTCCTTTTTTCTCTGATCCGGCAAAATGGGGATGCTGGCCTGAATGGTTTGCAGCCGCGACGGCAAAACCCGGATGGGCAACAGGTCCGGGTCCGGGAAATATCGATAGTCCTCCGCGTCCTCCTTGGACCGCATGGAATATGTTTTTCCTGTAGCCTGATCGAATCGCCGTGTCTCCTGCACAATCGCCTCGCCCTTCTCCAACGCCTCCACCTGCCGGCCGAATTCATACTCAATGGCCTTTTGGATGAATTGGAACGAATTCAGATTTTTCATCTCCGTCCTCGTTCCCAGCTCTTTCGCCCCTTTTTTCCGCACCGATAGGTTGACGTCACAGCGGAGAGACCCTTCATTCATCTTACAGTCGGAAACCCCCGTGTAGAGCAAAATCGACCGCAATTTCTGCACATACGCCTTGGCCTCCTGGGACGACCGGATATCCGGCTCTGAGACGATCTCGATCAGGGGAACCCCGCACCGGTTGCAGTCCAGAAGGGTCCCCTTCTGCTCATCATGGATCAGCTTGCCAGCGTCCTCCTCGATATGAATCCGCGTAATGCCTATGCGCCGGGTTCCCGCCTCCGCCTCCACATCCAAGTATCCGTGCTCGCAGAGGGGTAAATCATACTGGGAAATCTGGTAGGCCTTGGGCAGATCCGGGTAGAAATAATTTTTCCGGTCCTGTTTGGAATAGGACGCGATGGTACAGTTCAGGGCCAACCCCGCTTTGATGGCATATTCCACCACCTGTTCATTGAGCACGGGCAGCGTTCCGGGCATCCCCATACAGACGGGGCAGCACTGTGTATTGGGCTCTGCCCCAAAGGTTGTAGGGCAACTGCAAAATATCTTCGTCGCCGTCTTCAGCTCCACATGGACTTCCAAACCAATGACCATCTCATATTCTTGCCGCACTGTTGACACCTCCTCTTTCTGTCCCGTCCAGCTCCTGTTCCAGCGCATAGGCAGCCCTGTACAGCGCTGCCTCCGAGAGGGCCGGACCCATGAGCTGAACCCCGATGGGCATACCCTCCCCGTCCACGCCGCAGGGCATGGATATGGCAGGAATCCCGGCAATATTCACGGGAACTGTATAGATATCGCCCATATACATCTCCAGCGGATCGCTGCATTTTTCTCCCAACCCATACGCCGTTGTCGGCGCTACGGGCGAAAGGACGACGTCGCACCGGTCAAAGACCCGCTTAAAATCGTTCATGATGAGCGTCCGCACCTGCAAGGCTCTTTTGTAATACGCATCGTAATATCCGGAACTCAGAGCGAAGGACCCCAGCATGATGCGCCGCTTGACCTCCCGCCCAAACCCCTCGCTCCGGGTCTTTTTATATAGGCTGTCAATGTCCGTGTACTCCGACGCCCGGTACCCATACCGGATGCCGTCGAATCTGGCCAGATTGGATGATGCTTCTGCGCTGGAAATGACATAGTAAGCCGCCAGAGCGCTCTTCATGGACTCCATGGATACATCCACCAGTTCAGCGCCCAGCTTCTCATACACGGCCGCTGTCTTTAGAATTCTGTCTTTGACAGCGGCGGACAGGCCCTCGCCAAAATACTCCCGGGGAATGGCAATCCGCATCCCTTGAACGCCTCTCTCCAAGTCCCGTGTGTAGTCCTCCGCAGGGTGGTCCAGGCTAGTGGCATCCCGGCTGTCATGTCCCGCAATGGCATTTAAAATCAGAGCGCTGTCCCGCACGGTTCTTGTCAACGGGCCGATCTGATCCAAGGAGGAGGCAAAGGCCACAAGGCCATATCGGGATACCAGGCCATAGGTGGGCTTCATCCCCACGATGCCGCAGAAGGCAGCCGGCTGGCGAATGGACCCACCTGTATCGGAGCCTAGGGCAAACGCCGCTTCCCCGGCCGCCACCGCCGCCGCAGACCCGCCAGAGCTCCCGCCCGGAACGCGCTGGGGATTCCACGGATTTTTTGTAGGGTGAAAGTGTGAATTTTCCGTGGTGGAGCCCATGGCAAATTCGTCCATATTGGCCTTTCCCAGCATGACAGCCCGCTGTCCCTTCAGCTGCTCCATGACAAAAGCATCATAGGGTGGCACAAACGACGCCAGCATCTTTGACGCACAGGTTGTCTTGACCCCTTTTGTACAAATATTGTCTTTTATAGCGGCGGGAATGCCCGCCAGCAGTGGCAATGTCTCTCCCTGAACGCGGAGCTGGTCAACCGCCTCCGCCTGCTGCAAAGCTGTGTCTCCCGCAATGGTGATATACGCGCCGATCTCGGGCTCCACCTGCCGGATGCGGTCCAGATAGATCTGAACTGTCTCTTTAGCCGATATCTGTTTTGACCGCTGCAATTGGATCAGCTGGTCCACCGTTGCACTGAATCGATCTGTCATGGCTCATTCCCTCCTATTCTACAACGCGGGGGACAATAATATATCCGCCGCCGATGGTCTTCGCGTTGGCTAAAAGTGCATTCCGGTCGAAGGCTTCGCCAGGTACATCCGGCCGAAATACGGAATCGAGTTTCATCGCCGTTGCCGACTGGGCAACCCCTTCCGTATCCACGGCCGCCAACTGATTGGCGAAGGCAACAATCTCCTCCATCTCCTGGGCCATGGTCTCCTTCTCCTCCTCCGTCAAGTGCAGCTTTGCCAGATCAGCAACGTGGTCCACATCAATTTTTGCCGCCGGTTTCCTGGCGCGCTTCGTCTCGTCCGCCCTGGCCTCGGCTCCCAGGTGCAGAACCTCCAGTTGGCTAGCATCCACAGGCGACGGCGCCTGCGTCATAGGGCAGGACGCATCCTTGATCTTGGGAAATGCAATGACCTCCCGCAGAGACCGCTCTCCCAGCAGAAGCATCACCAGCCGGTCCAGTCCAAAGGCAAAACCTCCGTGGGGCGGCGTTCCATACTGAAACGCATTGACCATGAATCCAAACCGGTCCTGAATTTCCTCCTGGGAAAACCCTAATGCCTCAAACATGGCCTGCTGAATATCCTGCCGGTGGATACGGATGCTGCCGCTTCCCAGCTCGACTCCGTTGAGCACCACATCATAGGCCTGTGCCCGGACTCTGGCCGGGTCCGACTTTAGCAGAGGAATATCCTCAGGGTACGGCATGGTAAAGGGGTGATGCATGGCGACATACCGTTTTTCCTCCTCAGAATATTCAAATTGGGGAAAATCCGTGACAAATAGAAAGCAATATTCGTCCCGGGGCCGCAGGTCCAGCATATCGCCGAGCTCTAAGCGCAGTCCTCCCAGGATGCTGCGCACATTGGCAAGAGAGTCCGCGGCAAACAGAATAAAATCTCCCGGCTCCGCCTCCATCCGGGTGAGCAGGTCTTGCATTTCCTCCTGAGTGAAATATTTCGTCAGAATGGAGTAGAGCTCCCCGTTGTCCTTAACCGCAATCCATGCCATGCCCTTGGCTCCCAGCCCCATGGCCTTCTGCGTCAGCTCTTCAATGGCGCTGCGGGTAAAATCCCCGCACTGCTTTGCGTTAATGGCTCTCACAACGCCGCCGGCCTCCACCGCTTTTCGAAACACGGAAAATCCACAGCCCGCGCATAGATCGGTGAGATCCACGATAGGCAGATCAAACCGGAGATCTGGCTTGTCGCTGCCGTACCGGTCCATCGCCTCCGTCCAGGTGATCCGCTTAAACGGCTCCTGAAGCCGTTTTCCCATGACCTGGTGGAAGATATGCTGAAACATGGTTTCCAGATGACAGAGGATGTCTTCCTGGTCCACAAAGGACATCTCCATATCCACCTGTGTAAACTCCGGCTGCCGGTCCGCCCGGAGATCTTCGTCCCGAAAACAGCGGGCGATCTGATAGTATTTGTCAACGCCTCCCACCATCAGAAGCTGTTTGAAAATTTGGGGGGACTGGGGAAGTGCGTAAAAGGTGCCCGGGTGAACGCGGCTCGGAACTAGATAATCGCGGGCGCCCTCCGGCGTGCTCTTGGTGAGCATGGGCGTCTCCACCTCAATGAATCCCGCTTCATCTAAAAAATCTTGCGCCGCCTTCTGCACCGCGTGCCGAAACCGCAGATTGGCTAACATCCTTGGCCGCCGCAGATCCAAAAACCGGTAGGTCAACCGCAGCTCTTCCCGCACATTCTCGCCCTCGTCCAAAGCAAAGGGAAGGGGCGCGGCCTGTGACAAAACTTCCAACTGCCTGGCCGCCAGCTCAATGGTTCCCGTGGCCAAACGCGGATTGAATGTGGTCTCATCGCGGTGCCGGATCACCCCTGTCACCGCGATGACGGATTCAAGGCGCAGGCGCTGCGCTGTCTGAAAATCCTCGCCCTTTAAATTTGAGGCGTCGAACACCACCTGCAGCGTGCCCTCCCGGTCCCGCATATCCACAAAGATCACGCCGCCCATATCCCGCTTATTTTCCACCCATCCCATGACGGTCTCCTGGCGGCCCACCGCCTCTTCGCGGAGCGCTCCCAGATACTGTGTTCGTTTCATTGTGATTCCTCCTGCCTTGCGAATTTTGGCTCTCTACTTTTCACTGCATATCCTTTGGCTCTCTCTTGGCGCCATCGCCCTGCGGCCCTTGGACATCTCAAAGCAATAAAAAAAGCCCCTCGTCCCCTCTATGGGACGAAAGGCTACCTTCCGCGGTACCACCCAATTGGACCCGAAACGGATCCCCTCTTTCAACACCCAGACGCCATTGTCCTATGTCTATCGGCTGTAACGCGCCGCCCGCGACTGAGCCTACAAATGAGCTGTACATCTCATTTTGAAATTCATCATAACAGAA
>JAHZBS010000118.1 GCA_019423265.1 Clostridiales bacterium | reverse complement strand
CTTTCATCTGCTGGACCAGCGTGTTGGCAACCTCAATCTCCACTGTATTGTCACCGGGGCGCAAAATGCCCGTCAACTGGAAGCGGTACGGCGGACAGATCCTTCGCCCAATCAGCACGCCGTTAACCCAAAGCGCCGCCGTCTCTCCCACTGTGCCCAGATCAAGCACCTGAATCCCGCTGGGATCGTGTACCGTCAGAATCGCCGTATACCGCATCGTTCCAGAAAACTCCGGCATCTCCTCCGGACCTGTCAGATTGGTCAGCACCTTCATCGACCTATAGGGAACAAAGTTCGGATACTCACCCGCTTTTGCAATGGAAACCGCATAGGTCAAAGACAATACACGGCTCTCCACCAGACGTCTCGGTCTCGATGGCGCAAAGGCAAAGTCCGGGTCCATGACAAAGATCACCGACTGGTATGGCGCTAACGCGACGGGAAAACAGCCGTCCTCCGACACTCCCTCCGACACAGAATCCAAAAGGAAATCCAATTGCTGGTACGACCCGCTATGCCCCGTGTACATCCTCGTCTGCACTGGCTGGGTGGTGGACTCGTTAAATAGCATCCAATACTGGGTTTTCCCCCTGGATGCATGGTAAATTCGCAGAAATGGAAACTCCCCGTCAACCTTCACATCCACGAACTCCTCCGTTCTCATAACATCCGCCAGGTCCTTCAGCCTCACCACCGGCATTGCAAATCCTTCCGCCTCCGGCAGCCCATCGAGAAACCAGATTTTCGCTCCCTGGCCCGCCAGCCTCCGCACTTGCTCCAAAAACGCCGAGGGCAAATACTGTGCCCTTGGCACCAGCAGACAGTCAAAGCATCCATTTCCAATCCGCAATTTACCCTGATCTACCACCGCTTGCCCGCAGACGCTGTCGATGGGGACGATATCATAATCGATGTGAGCGTCGTAGAGCACCTGCGCTGGCTCCTGGACCAGCATATACTCCCCGCCGGCCCACTCCGCCTCCCCGTGATAGAGGATGGCGGCATTGGCTATATGCTCCGCCCCCGTCAGCAGATGACTCACCTTGTTGGCATATCGCATCAGGACGCCAAAATCCGCAAATTGTGGATTCTTACCTCCGGCATAAAAATGAGGAGGGCAATCCGGATCGGGAAACTCCGTGGAGAAGGCGTGGGGGACAAAATGGTTGACCCCCCGCACTAGCAGATGGTCAATGAGCCACTTCATCGCAGCGGAACCCTCCGCCCAGCCGTAGGCGCCAAACACCTCACACATGGCCCTCCCCTTCATCCGCGGCTGCAGCTGACTGTGGGATGCCGCTAGTTTGGCCAAGACATACTGGAAAAAGGCCGGGTCCGCCTTTCCGCCAAATAGAGACGCAGCCGTCTCGTAATGCGCGAATCCGGGCATGACCTGATGGAGTACAATATCGATTCCGGCCATGTCCTGCCCGTCCAACGCCCGAAAATAATGGCCGTCGCTACACCCAAGCCGGGCATGGGCATTCATATCCTCGATAATATGCCCGATATACTCCACGCCATGGGCGCGGCACCACTCGCCCAGCTGCATACAAAACGCCTCCTGGTACAGGCGGGTCACCGCGTCCATATAGGCGACCCGGATTTCATGGGTCGCATCCCCCATAGGGTACCACAGCCCGGCCAAATAAGGCAAACAATCACCGCTGGCCCACTCCCGCAAACGCCGCTCCAATTCATCGCTCCAGGGAAGACTCAGACCGGGAAGCCCAACCGAATACTCGTAAAACCCATTGTCCGGCGCAAGCCACTCAAACCGCTTGTTCCCCATCTGCGGCTCGTCGGAGAAGAAGCCTGCGAAGGTATTGCCGAAGTACTCATGAAAATGCTCATAGTGGGGCTCGTACACCTCCCTCAGCAAGACCTTAACGCTCTCCCGGTCGATGAGATGAATGTAGTCCTGGGATCCTCCCTTTCTTGTCCTGATAATCAAAAAGATGCGATAGCATCCTTCCGGTACGTCCCAGTAGAGGAAACGGCCCTTCACATGGCCGGTCAGACAGATGGGCTTTCCCTCCAGCTCTTCCTTCACGCCGGTTCGCCTATAAGCGTACGCGCCCAATAAAGTCTCCTCCGCCTCCCCGTCCAGCGGCGATACAAGAACGGACGCTCCCTGCATGGGCCCCATCACGTCCACATGCTCTTCCCGCAAATGCCATTTTCGATGCTGTGGATAGTTCTTCATCTTGCCGTTGGCCTGCCCCGTGGGAAAATGTTTATCATCCAGCAGCCACACCTTCATGTCCCGCTTCTTGGCTTCCTCCAACAGAATTCCCATGTCCGTCCACCAGTCCGCCTCACCGAAGTGCTCATATGGCCGGGCTTCGACGCAGAAAGCGCGAATGCCGCAATCCTGGATGTGCTGCACTTCCTGCGCTAAAATTTCACGCTTGTTTTCTTTGATCCAATAAAAGGGGAGTATATAGTTGTCCTCCCGCCCTGCCAGAACGTCCTGTAATCGACTGTCCATCGCAATCTTTCCTTTCCATCGGTCAATATGTACTTTGAAAGTAAGTATATCCCATATGCGCTCCCATGGCAAGCCCCAATTTACCGCCTCGCCAGCAAAACGCTTGTCCCACCGCACCGCCAGCACTCCTGGGCGTCCGCAAAACCAGCTGTCCGCAGCATGGACAGTTGATGTTCCACCGTGCAGGGACGGTCAAAATGGTAAAAGCCTTCGCCAAGCCCCTGTTCCCGTTTTAACCGTTCATAGTCTGCAAAGCATTGCGCCTCATAGTGTGAGTCGGGAGCCATATAGTCCGTCTCCACGTACCAGCCTCCCGGCCTCAGGCTCGCGCAGAGCCTCCGGTACAGGCTTATCTTTTCCTCATGGGTGAAATGGTGCATGGTCTGTACCGAGACGGCCGCGTCGAACCGCCCCTCGCCGAAATCCACATCAAAATAGGAGGCCTGGATCAGGCGAAGCTTTTTGTCAGGATGTTTTTTTCTCAACGCCGCCAGCATATCGCTCGCCAGATCCACCCCCGTCACCTCAATCTCCGGGTTGCGCTTCCACAGGGCATCTAACTCTAATCCGGTGCCGCATCCCAGATCCAGGATGTGGATCGCGCCCCTTTCAGGAAAGTGTGCGGCCGTCACTTCATAATACTCACCGGCGCCGTCAACGCATGTAAACATATGCTCTTCGTATATGTCAACACGGGTGTTAAAAAATTGACTCATCTCTTCTAACTGCATGATTCTCTCCCCTCATCTCCGGTTGGGCCCAGGCCGCTCCAACCATTCTTCAAGCAGGCACCGCTCCAGCTCCTGAACCGTTGCGGCGATGCGGTCAACCCCCGCCTGGCGCAGCTCCTCCTCCCCGCCATAGCCATACGTGACGCCGATACAGGGAATCCCCGCCTCCTTCGCGCCGGCCGCGTCGTGCATTCGATCTCCCACCATCACGGCGGAGGCGCCCGGCGGCAGTGTGCCAAGAATCCAGTCTATGACCTCAACTTTTCGGCAGCGGCTTCCATCCAGGTTGCTGCCGCAGACTCCTTGAAAGTATGTTCGAAGGGAAAAATGCTCTAGAATCTGCTCCGCAAATATCTGCGGCTTACTCGTGGCCACATAGAGCTTCTTCCCCGCCGCCAGGAGATTGGACAATAGCTGTGGAATCCCCGCCAGAACTTCATTCTCAAAAATCCCGGTTTCGCGGAAATACATCCGATAGAAAACCACGGCTTCCTCCGCCTGTTCCTCTGTGAATCCGTAGAACTGCCGGAAAGAATCCAACAGCGGCGGTCCGATGAAACATGTCAGCGCTTCCAGATTCTCCACAGAAATCCCAAAATGGGACAGGGCAAACTGTACGGACCGGGTAATCCCAAGAAAAGGGTCCGTTAACGTTCCGTCCAAATCAAATAGAATATGCTCAAACACGGTGAGGGTCCCTCCAATCCTTCGCTTTCGTAGATATTCTACCATGACTTTGCAAATCTGTCCAACTTTTTACGCCTGCAATGCACAATGGCGACTTAAGAATTTTCTAAGATTTCTTCCATTGCTTTTCTAAGAAGTTCGCGTTACAATAGCATTGTCAGACAGGGATTGACATAGAGAAATCGTATCCCTTCATGGCAGGGGAATTCAATACAGGGGGAGGTACCAGCATCTATGAAGCATAAAAATCTTTTGTGGACTTGTGTCCTTACCGCGCTATGTATCTTTAAATTTACCGTGTTCTATGTGTCGGCGGATCTGCCGCTCTTAGGGATCGGCTATCCTTTTACAATCGTATTTTACGGAATACTGGCATACTGCATCTTCTCCGCCAGAAAAAGTTCCCCGCGAAAAAAATGGGCCCAGTATCTTCTGCTGGACGCCGTTGTCTCCATCGTCATGTTCATCGACCTATACTACAATACATACTATGATCAGCTCCCCGTATTGGGTCTTCTCTCGCTCATCTCCATGATGCAAAAAATGCAGGGCGGGACGGTGGAGGAGCTATTCGACATCTCATTTCTGCTGATGATCGCGGATCTTCCGCTGATCGCGGCGCTGCTCATAAAAAAGGTGGATTTCTCCATCCCCAAAGTCCGCTGGATGCCCATTGCCGGCGTCGGTCTGTCAGGACTCCTTATCTTTTCCACCTTTACAAACGTCCAGTGGGATATCCCGACGGCCATGCAGCACAGCGAGCTATTCACCTACCATATCCGGGACGTCAAAAACTTTCTAACGGGCTATAAGATCGTGGAGGCCCAGGAAGTATTGGCGGACAGCCGTGTAACCGAGTATGTGCAGACCTCGGTCAAAAAATCGCCCTACCACGGAATTGCGAAAAAGCGGAACCTAATCTTGGTCCAGATGGAGTCCATTCAAGATTTCGTCGTGGGAGCCTCCTACAACGGGCAAGAGATTGCCCCGAACCTCACCGCCCTTCTGGGAAACGACACGATCTATTTCGACCATTACTATCAACAGATCGGCAAAGGGGGAACCTCCGACGCCGAGTTCGCCAGCCTCAACTCTCTGCTCCCCGTTATGTACGGTCAGTCTTACACATTATTCCAGGACGATTCTTTTTATGGGCTGCCCTGGCTTCTGCGGGAGCAGGGCTATGAAACCGCCGCGATGCACGGCTATATCGCGGACTTCTGGAATCGAAACCAGGCGTACCCAGTCCAGGGGTTCCAGCACTTTTACTCTGAAAAGGATTATACCCTGACCAGAGAAAACAAAGTGGGGTGGAGTATCGGAGATGAAGATTTCTTTCAACAATCCGTTTCCTATATGAAACAGTTGTCCAAGCCGTTCTTCTCCTTCCTAATCACGCTGACAAGCCACTGTCCCTATGATATTACCGATATGTACACCGGGATCGCCCTTGCGCCGGAACACCAGAATACCTGGTTCGGAAACTACCTCAACAGCGTCCACTACACGGATGCCGCCATTGGAAAGTTCATCGAAACGTTGAAACAGGAAGGATTATACGAGGACAGCATTCTCGTATTCTACGGCGATCATTTTGGACTCATGTCCTCTGATCCGGAGTGCAACGCCCTCATGTCGGAGTTTCTTGGATACGAATACGATTATGATCAGATGATGAATGTTCCTCTGCTCATCCATATCCCCGGCTCCGGCGTATCCTTGACAAGCTCTGTCGCCGGCGGCCAGATTGATCTGATGCCAACCCTTCTGGATCTCATGGGATACTCTGACCACGTCCGAATGGCCCTCGGCCGCAACTTGCTGACAAAAGAGTCCGGATTTGTGGCGTCACAGGCATATATGCTGAAGGGCTCTTTCTTCACCGATGAGATCGCCTTTGAAATGGCAAGGGACGGCATCTTTGAAAACAGCCGGGCCTGGAACACTGAGACCCATGAGGAAATCCGAGATTTGGAGCCATTTCGATCGCTGTCGGAGGAGTCGGCCAAACTCGCGGACCTCTCTGCCGCGCTGTTGAAGGAAAATGTGCTGGCACAATTCACAGAGTAGCGCTCCTTCGGACTTAGGCCGCCCAAGGAGGCGTTCCCTATAGAAAAGAACTGGCGTATTTATAAAACCGTCAAACTTTTCATGCATTGCGGATACAGCTTGGATACAAATTGGATACATTCGATTGGTATTGTACAAGCAGAGGTGATCCCATGAATCGACAAAAAAAATACGCGACTCTTTTCTTCGCTCTTTTTCTCTCCGCCATGCTGATCGTCGCCACGGCATGTCTCATCCGGCTTATCCGCATGGACGCCCGTGCCGATACGGTCAAACTTGAGGAATCGAGCGGGGAGCCCACAGAGAAAAGCGAGCATTCAAGCAGCGGGGATTCTTTACAATATCAACACACATCAAGGGCCCCATCTCCCTCCGCCAATTATACTGTGGAGCGGCCCAAGGTGGACAGCATCGACGGGATCCCATTAACCGTGGATCTGATTCCCACCGGATCGGAGGGGCGGCCTGGGACAAAGCGCACCGTGCGGTATGTGGTCATCCACGAGACGGGAAACACCGATCCGGGGACCGGGGCCTCCAACCACGCCCGGCTGCTGGCCAGCGGGGGAAACGGGTCGACTTCCTGGCACTATACCGTGGATGACCATGAGATCTATCAGCATCTCCCCGACAATGAAGTGGGCTGGCACTGCGGCGACGGCCGTGAGGGGCCGGGCAATCTGACAGGCCTCGGCATTGAACTATGCGTTAACCCGGAAGGTGATTTTGACAGCACCTTCGACAACGCCGCCAAGCTGACAGCCTATCTCCTGGACGCCTACGATTTAACTCTCGAGGATGTGCGGCAGCACTATGACTTTTCCGGCAAGAATTGTCCAGAGCAAATCCGCCAACAAAACCGCTGGGAGGAATTTCTGGATCTTGTCCAGACCTATCGCAAAGACTGACCTACTCTTTTGGCGATTTCTTTGGTTTCCAGACACGCCTGTACACGAGCATACCGGCAATTCCCGCCAAAATCAAGAAGGCAAAAATGATCAGAGCCATGGTATAGTTCTGGCTTCCCAGCGCTTCCCCGCCGTAGGTGGAGACGGCGATGGTGGGCAGGCGCGCCAGGGTGCTCACGATGATAAACGTAGCCGCCGGCATGGACGTCATTCCCATGAAGTAGGAGATCGTCCGTTTTGGGGTTCCCGGGATCAAAAAAGCAATCAGGACAAAGAGCGTTCGCCGTTTTTCAGATTTGATGAACGCCAGCTCATCAATCTTCTCGCGGGGAACAAAGATCTCCACAACCTTCATTCCCAGATGCCGCACAATAAAGAAAATGGCAGCGGAGCCGA
>JAHZBS010000117.1 GCA_019423265.1 Clostridiales bacterium | reverse complement strand
GATTCTCAAGATGTGCCCGAACCTCCGGTTTTCCCCCGATTTTTCGTATCATGGTCTCTTCCCCGACATTTGCAAGTGTTAACGGCATCACTTGTCTCCCCTCGCTTTTAAGTAAGTCGTTTCTAACCGTATATATGTTAGCACTAACTAACTTTGTTGTCAAGAGGATATTCTTTGAAATTTGCAGTTTTATTGTTCTATTCAGAAGGGTTCTTCTTACAGATCTCACAAAGAAAACGACACAATCCCTTTTACGAGACTGCATCGTTTTCTACTTTACGTTATTTGGTATACTGTCTGTCATAGGCGGTCTGATATACCTCAAGGAGCGTACCCAGGCCAATATTATCCAGGCCATTGACAAACTCTTCCCATGCGCTGTCGCTATTAATATCCCGATCGCCGGTTACAAAGCGGATGGAACCTTCGCTTGCAAATTTCTTCAACTCCACCTTGATGGTCTGGAGCTGCTGATTTTCATCTAACAAAAAGGATAATGACGGCAATGCCTGATATTCATCGGTGATATATGGCTCATATTCTTCCTCCGTTGCCTTTAACAGAAGTTTCTCTAAGCCGTCGGCAGAAAATATATCGATATCCGGATCCGTCTGCTCCCCGAAGCGGTACTCTGTCGGCTGATAGGAAAAGCCCAAATCCTGCCAATTTATGTTCTGAGGCTCGTGGGAATATGGCAGCAGGCGCTTATAGAGGGCCGGTTTTCCATTAAGGCCCACAGCTCCTTCATCCGGATCATCCCAGCCAACGCCTTTGGGCCCCATCCAAATCGTCTCGGTGCCTTCCGTCGTCAAGATATAATCCGCAAACCTTGCGGCGGCCTCTGGCTCCTTACAATCCTTAGTGATGGAGAAGCACCCTACAGGAGTCGATGGCATATAGGCGGCACACCGGAAACCATCGGGGCCTTCCAGCGGTGCAATGGGATAATAGTGGCTATATAACTCCGGACTTGTCGCGGTATCGATGACGTTGACACTGGCGCCCCCTGTGAAAAACAATACCGGCTCTCCCTCTTCGACCAGGAGGGACTTCATCTGATCGACCGTCATAGTAAACGAACCTTCGTACAGAAGACCTTCGCTATACAGCCTATTCATAAACCGCAGCGCTTCCCGGTATTCATCCGTCGTAAAACAGGTCTCTACCTTCTTTTCCTTATTCAGACGCAACCCATAGGTATTATCTGTCCGAAATGTAAATGCATTGGTCATAAACAATAGCGGATCGCCATTCCAGTTCTGGCCTCCGATAAACGGCAGCCCATTGGGGTTTTGTTCCTTAAACATCTTGCAGACATTGTAGAATTCTTCCGTCGTCGTGGGAACTTCCACGCCCATTTTTTTCAACTGCTCCGTATTGGCCCACATTTTGAGGGACATTGTGACATGATATGTCTCCTGATAGGACGGCGCTTCATAGATCTTTCCATCGGTTGCCGTCATCGCTCCCCGCAAAGTATCGTGCTTTTCAAACATTTTTTGGAGCTGTACCATCTTGGTATCAATGAGCTCTGTCAGATCGATGAGAAGCCCTTCCTCGACGCCAAATCTGGCTACGTCCGTTCCGATCCCGAGAAAACAGTCCGGCAAGTCCTGACCGCTTGTCAGGATCATGTTCACCTTTTCCGTTGTCGTCTCCGTTGGAGAGGTCTCAAAATTTAGTTTGAGTCCTGTATACTCCTCCAAAAACTTCGTAGTCTCATTGGTAGAAAAATCAATGATATGGGACGGCTGCGGGACGAATACCCTCAGCTCCACGGGTTCTGTAACGATAGGATTGTAGGTGCCTACCTCCGTGTATTTTCCGCTCCCGCTTTGTTCCTGGGCGCTAGCGTCCGGTGCTTTTCCGGATTCATTCTGGGAACTCGAGCCGCTATCCTTCCCGCATCCGACCAAGGCCGACACGGCAAGAATTCCCGCCAAAGCCATGCATACTAATTTTTTCATACTCTTCCTCCTCGTATTATGGGTCTAAAAAATCAGTCGCCTGATTTTTTGCAAATTAAGTAAGTGACGATAGATTACCCCTTCAGCGCTCCGATCATGACACCTTTCACAAAATATTTCTGGACGAAGGGATAGATACAGAGAACGGGGACACTGGCCACCACAATAACCGCGTACTTTAAAAGCTCTGCCAGCCCTTGCTTGCGCTGCAGTGCATCTACGTCGGATATGGTGGTAGGATCGATTTCACCAAGGATTAAAATATTGCGCAGTACCACCTGTAGCGGGTACAGCGCCGCATCCTTTAGGTACATCATGGCATTGAAATAGGCGTTCCAGTTTCCGACTCCATAGTACAGCGCCAGCACCGCAATAATGGGAGCTGACAAAGGCACCACAATCTTGTACAGAAATTTCCACTCATTGCAGCCATCCAATTCCGCCGCCTCAAACAGCTCGTCGGGGATGGTGGCGGCGCAATAGGTCCTTGCGATAATCATATTCCACACCGACATAGCGGTGGGAAGGATCATAACCAGCCGAGTATTGAGCAAGTGCATCTTGCTCAACAAAATATATGTAGGAACCAAGCCGCCTCCGAAATACATGGTGATGAGAAAGATCGCCGTAAAAATGCTGCGCCCGCAAAATTCTTTTCTCGATAAGGGATATGCGCAGAGCATCGTCATGATTATATTGACGACCGTACCCACGACCGTATAGAAAATAGAGTTGACAAATCCGGTGACGATCTGCTGGTTTCGGAAGACCGCCTCATACCCCATAAGCGTCACATCCTTAGGGAGTAACCACACTTTTCCTGCCCGTATAGCCGCCGGGCTGGAAAAGGATGCGCTGACTACATAGAGCAGCGGATACAGCACGAGAACCAGCGCCAGACTTAGAGATACGTAAACAACCGCGAGAAAAATCCGATCCCCGGACGACTGTTTGATCAACCGCTTTTGTACCATTGCCTTTCCCTCCTACCATAAACCCGTATCGGTTAACTTTTTAGCGATAAAGTTTGTGCCCGTCAACAGAAGAATACTGACCAGCGAATTGAAAAGGCCCACGGCTGTAGAAAAGCTGTAATCCGCATTGATCAGTCCAACTTTATATACAAATGTGGAGATAACCTCCGACGTGCTGGCGTTTAGGCTGTTCTGCATCAGGTATACTTTTTCATACCCAACGTTCATAACGGAGCCCACATTAAAGATTAACAAAATGACAATTTGACTTCGTATGGCAGGCAAATCCACATGCCAAATTCGCTTGATGCGGCTGGCGCCGTCCACGATGGCAGCCTCCTGGAGCTCCTTGCTTACGCCGGCAAGGGCCGCCAGATAGATAATAGCGGAATAGCCTGTTCCTTGCCAGATACCGGACCATACATAGATTGAACGAAACATTTTGGGCCTTCCCATAAAGTTAATCGGCTCAAAACCCATTGCCGAAATCACCTGATTGACGATTCCACTGCGGAGATCCAAAATTTGCATGAGCATCCCCACCATGACGACGGTGGAAATAAAGTAGGGGGCATATGTCACCATCTGGACCGTTTTTTTAAACCCCTTTGCCCCAACTTCGTTGAGCCCGATGGCCAGCAGAATAGGAAAGGGAAATCCTGCAACTAATGAGTATACGCCAATGGCCAGGGTGTTCCAGATAACCGTAAGGCTGGACGGCGAAGACAGGAATTGCTTAAAATACCGGAGTCCAACCCATGGACTTCCCAATATCCCTTTTGAGGGACTATATCTTTCGAACGCCATCAGAATTCCTGGCATTGGCAGGTATGCAAAGATAACTATGTATGCGAGCGGAAGAAAAATAATAAGATAGAACCGCCAATGATTTTTTATTCTCTTCCAGGTGCCGCGCCCCCTTTTTGCTGCTCGCCCTTTTGTGACAGGGTACAACGGCGTTGGTTTTACATTTTGCATTTTGATCGCTCCATTCCTAGGGTTTGGATTACCCCGCTCGAGAATGGTTTTAATATACCGCATCCCTTTTGATCGATCAACGCACAGTTTCTTTTTCTGTGGTACAAATCCTACAATTTTGACAGACAATTTCGTAATGCGCCATCCCTTTTCAAAATTTTCGCAACACAGAAAAAAACTCTATGCAAATGGCGTTCCATTCACATAGAGTTTCCTCATTTTCCGTTTTCTTTGCGCAGGTCAGAATTCTGGCATTTATTGACTATATTCGCCGGGCGAGACGCCCATCACGCGCTTAAACGCACGGCGAAATGATGTATCGCTGCTGTAACCGGCCATCGCGGCAATTTCTTTAATCTGATACTCTTTTCTCACTAAAAGCTTGCACGCCTCCTGTATCCGCTTGTGTTCCAGCATATCAGCAAAGGTACACGCCATATGATCACGAAAGAATTGGTAGATCGCCGTCTCGCTCATCCCAATGGAACTGGACAAATCATGGATCGATGCGTCGCTATCCTGGTAATGGAGATCCATATATTCTTCAATTCTATCTTTTAGCTTACGATCTTTCTCCTCCGACTGCGCGGCTTTTCTCTCCGCATATTGCTCCTTGCTCGACAAAATAAGCTGAAATAAATCCTCCAAGGTCGAGGCATTTAACTGCTGTGCTAAATTAGCCCGCTCCTCCCGCGACATGGCGCCCTGCATTCCCCGCAGTATGGTATTGCGGACGGCGCTGACCAACTCCAGGACGACGGAGTACGACAGGTGATGTGCAACCATATTTTCTATATAGATGGCGTCTAAAACCTCGGATAATCCCTCCACCGTCCCCTTCTTAAACTCGTGCATCAGCTGCAATTCTCGTTCTAACGAATAATAGAAATATTCTTGCCGCTCCGGAATATCTTTTTTATATTTTTTGTGCTCTGTATAGCGCGGGTGCAGATAACTGTCAATCTGCTGTGCCTCCTCATAGGCATAGTGCATTTGATCCTCCCCGCTGTACGGGTTGCTTATGGAAAAGGCTGTTTCGATATGGTACTGGATTTTAAGTTTTTGATACATCCTCTCAATGGCTTGATCCAGCTCTTCGGGGAAGTTGACATCGGACTTCTCATACGGCAGTAAAATCGCTAAGTTCTCCTCGTCAATATCAAAGCAATAGAAAGTATCCGGCAATTCCTCCGATAAAACCGTTTTCACACACATTCGCACAAAGCCAATATCCTCGATCCATTTGTTCTCCAGAATAATGCGGCTACTTCGGATGCGCAGGATCATCACGACAAAAAACGGCTCGCATAACCCTATTATATTAACACTGTCAATAAGGCGCTGCAAATCTTCCTCTCCATAATAATCCCCCTCCAAAAGTCTACGGACATTAGATGTCTGAATCATGATCTTCTGGTTTTCAATACTTTCGGAAAGGTTTTCATTGTCTTTGAGCAAGACATCCACCGCTCTCTCAAGGTATCGATACTCATTGCGCTCTACCCGGGCCTCTGGCTTCGCATACCTCGTATCCAGGGAAGACAGAACCTTACTGAGAGCCATAGCTTTGTTGCGCGTCATGAAATATGCCAACAAAAGGCCAAGTAACAGCGAAATCAACATCAACACGACAATAACATACTTCACATATTGCGTTGGCGCCAGCAGCTCTTTAAGGGGCGTGATCAAGACATACCGCCAATGATTTTCCAGCGATTCCGAAGAAGTCACAATGTACCTGGCTATATCCGGATCCTCTGAGTCCGCACGAATCATCGATACCGTATCCTCATAATTTAACTGGCAATCATCCCCTACATGAGAGGCGATAACATGTCCCTCCGCGTCCAAGATCAGAGCCATGCCATTTTGTGCCGGATCTAGAGGTTTCAGCGCGTCCTGAACTATTTTGTTGCTGAGCTTCATCACGACGCAATTTTTGTTCGAGGAAGAACTAGCCGCCAATGTATTGAGAAATAGAATCTGGCTGCTCTTTCCCCCTTCGTCCGGCAACACAATAAACCGGTCAACGGACCGGGTTGTAAACAGAAGCTGGTTCATTTCCTGATAGGACATGGACAGATATGGAAAGGACAGGGGATAAAACCGCTCTGTATACGGCGTCGCTGTATTGGAGCCGATCACATATTCCCCATCCGATAGAACTATGTACAGCTTATCAATTATTGTATTGGACAGGGAATAATTTGGCAGCGTCTTTGCCAGATGGTAAATGTTATAGATTTTGTCTGACGTAGTATAATTAATCTTTCCACTGCTGAGAAGCGGAAGGATATTTTCATTTTCCGATACGGTCAAAAAGACTGATTTTAGTTCTTTCAACCGGATATCCATGGTGTCGCGCAGGGATGTCAGCGCAATCTCCGCCTGTTTTTTTGCATTGCGCTCAATCGCCACGGTGGTCGTACAATAAATAATGATAATGGCCGCAAGGGGAATGATAAGTATGGAAAGATACGACTGCATCATTTTTAAAAACGTAATCGTTGTTCGTTTCACCAACGCCACCTCCTGTCCTCATATGCTCTGTTCTCATTATAACAAAAATAAGACGGGATTCAACTCTATGGTCAGCTCGCCGGAACAGGCTTTGCACTGAAACAGTTGAGAAGCTAATTTATGTCAGCCGTTACATTAGTTTGTATCTTATACTTCCTTATCGGCGTTCATCTTTTATTTTGTATGCTGGCTCAGATCGCAGGAATATTTCACAGCCACCGGAGCAAAAATTCAATGCCTGCATCGTCTTTTCCATACTCATGGCCGCCCTCAAACTCTCGATAGAACAGCCGGTCCTGAATTCCAAGGGCATCATAGATGGCCGACACCTTTTGGATCTCTCTGTTGGCCAACGCCACAGAAAACAGTTCGTCGGATACGCCCACCTCGATTGCCAAGGGTCTCGGCGCAATCAGGCCGCAGATCTCCGCATCCAAAAATCGGCCTGCTGAGTCAAACCAAACCCAATCGCTCCAATCGTAGGCGTACCGGTCATTAAAACAGCATGAGGAAAAGGCCGCCTTAATCCTGGGCTCCGCCGCCGTTGTATACAGTGTGTAAAACCCTCCGTAGGATAACCCCGTCATTCCAACCCGGCCGTCCTCGATGGGATATCGGGCCAGCAGAAAGTCTAAACTGCGCTGGATCTTAAAGATCTCAAGCGCTGTAATGCTGCTTCCCACCTGCTTGAGATCCACATCCATTTGTTTCCGGTCAATAGCCGGACCAAAGGTATCAGACCAGAGATACAGCTGGGGCGCAAACGCGGCGACGCCGTAGCGGGTTATGCGCCGCGTCATATCGTTGTAATTGGTTGAATCAAAAAACGACGAACATAATTCCGGCGTCCCTCCGCCTCCATGCTGCACTAT
>JAHZBS010000116.1 GCA_019423265.1 Clostridiales bacterium | reverse complement strand
CCCACGCAAATATAGGCCAGATTGTTGACAAACCTGGTGGTGGGATTGGTCAGCGAACCTGCGAACTGGGACTTTTGGCCCGCCCGGTAGAGCCTTGCATTGATGGCGTCGAAGTGTTTCTGTGCTTCCTCCTCATATCCAAAGGTCTTGACGGTTTTATATCCGCCGATGATCTCCTGGGCGTAGCCGTTGAGTTCGCCTACCAGCATCTGCGTCCCGGCAAAGTGTTTTGCACTCGTTCTCGTCACCACATTCGCCACAACAAAATTCAGCGACGTCACAAGAATGACGATGACTGTGACCGCCACGCTTTGACTGAGCATAAACAACAGGGTGCCCACAATGATGACGATCCCATAAAACAGCTGGGTAATCCCTTGTAGCAGGCCGTCCACCATGGTATCTGCGTCGTTAATGAACCGGCTCACGATATCCCCCTGTGCCGTTGTATCATAATACCGCAGGGGAAGCCTCTGTAGATGCTCAAAAGCCCTCTGCCGCATCTGTTCCACAATGCGGTAGGCGGTTCGGACTGACAGCATCTGCATCAAATACTTGAATAGCGCATGCCCTGTATAGCAGAGAACTAAGATCCAGAGAATCCGAAAAATCGCCGTAAAATTCACTGCGCCCGCCGGCGCCATCTCGTCAATCGCCTTGCCGATAAGATATGGGGCCGCGATATCCACCGCCCCCACAGCACACGCACACAGCATAATACAGATAAACAAGGCATAGTACCGGTACACAAAGGGCATAAACAGTGCTAAGGATGTCTTTTTCTTCATCTCGACCCCTCCTCCCGCGTCTGCGAATCCACTGTCTCCTGATAAACGGAGCAGGAAGCCATCAATTCCTCATGAGTCCCAAGCCCTGCCATCTTTCCGTCATCCAGCACCAGGATCTGATCCGCGCCCCGGATCGAGCTCACCCTCTGGGAAATGATCAACAGGGTTGTACCTGGATACTGCTCTTTCAGCGCAGCTTTCAGATTATGCTCTGTCAGGTAATCCAGCGCAGAGAAGCTATCGTCTAGAATCAAGAGGGGGGCATTCTTCACCAGCGCTCTGGCGATATTCAACCTTTGCTTTTGCCCTCCGGAAAAGTTTCGTCCACCTCTGTCCACCGGAGAATCCAGTTTTTGAGGCAGCTCTCCCACAAAGCCGCTGGCCTGTGCCGCCTTCAGCGCCGTCTGAAGAGCAGCATCCTCCGCGTCACGGGCACCCCATTGCAGATTTTCCCGAATCGAGCCGGAGAAGAGCTCCGCTCTCTGCGGTGCGGCCGAAATTCGCTCTAGCAACTGATCCTGAGGGATTGTCTCGATATCCGCTCCCCAGAGCTCAATTCTACCCTCTGTCAGCGGGTATTGCCGGAGAATCAAATTGGCGATGGTGGACTTGCCGGAACCAGTTCCCCCAATAATTCCTAGCGTCTCCCCCTGGCGAAGGGTGAAAGTTATATTCTCTAGGGCAAGACTCGCCTCCGGCGTGTAGCGAAAGCTGACATGGGAGAATTCTACCGCCGGCTCGTCCATTTTCCGTTCACACTCCACTTCGCTCTCTCGGCCTGGCAGCTCCGTCTCTAAAACCTCGTTGACCCGCTTTAAGCTAGCGCCCGCCTTCGTAAAGAGAACAACCAGGTTTGCCACCACCAATAGCGCCGTCAACATACTGGAGATATAATTGATAAAGGCTAACACCGAGCCCTGGTCAAATTGGCTGCGCTGAATCATCCAGCCGCTGCAGTACAGCACCGCTACGACGGCGATATTCATGATGAAGGTCGTGAGCGGGTTGACCAGCGCCGAAATCAAATTTACGCGGACAGCCGCCCTGGTCAGCTCCTCATTCCGCTCCCGAAATCGTTCTTTTTCATGGGGATTTTTGGCAAACGCGCGGATCACGCGGACGCCCGATATATTTTCCCCAACGGTTCTCGACAGAGCGTCCAGTTTCTGCTGGACCCGCGTGTACAGGGGCGCGGAGACGCGAAATACAAAATATACGATCCCCGCTAGAACCGGCAGGGTTAAAAAGATGATGATGGACATCCGCGCGTTGATCATCATGGCGGCGACTGCACTTCCTATACAGACAAAGGGCGCTCGGATGACCAACCGGATAACCATGGCCACCGCCTGCTGAAGATGATTGATATCGTTGGTGAGACGAGTGGTGAGCGTGCTGGCTCCAAAGGATTCAATCTGCGAAAAGCTGAGCGCGTTTATTTTTTTGAACATATCAGAGCGCAGCCTTGTGCCAAAGCCCTGGGATGCAATGGAGGCGCTATATTGGCAGATCCACGCGCTTCCCATTCCGACGGCGGCGATGAGCGCCATAAGCCCTCCCTGCCGGAGAATAAAATCTGTATCCTGCTGAAGGACTCCCTCATTGATGATCCTCGCCATCATGATGGGCATGAATAGCTCCAAGATCGCCTCTAAAAGTTTGAAGACCGGCCCAATAAGAAATTGTTTCCAGTACGGCTTCAGATACTGCTTCATATAATGCATACGATATACTTTCTCCCATTCATTCAAGAATTCCGCCTTCGGCGGACTTTTTATAGGGTAAAAAATCCCTTCTCCGGCCCCGAGGCTCGAAAAAGGGATCCTTCGTCAAACTCATTTTTTCTTCTTGAACGGGCTCTTCTTGTTGGATTTCTTATCGGCTTCCTCCAGAAGATACTTGTCGTAATCATCCAAGCCGTCTTCCTCAAGATCGTCGCCAACCAGGTCATCCTGCGGCTCCGGCTCCACATCCTCGATCTTCTTCTGCGTCAAATCAGGTTCCTGCGCCGAGAGAATCTGGTCGCGGCGCACCGGTATGATAATGCTGCGGTTGGTTCCAAACTCAACCATCAGACATTCGTTGACAACATTCACTACCTTGCCGTACATGCCGTCGTTTAACAGCACCCAGTCGCCGTTGGTGATGGCGTTCTGCATCGCCGTCGTCTGCTTCTGGCGCTTCCGCTGAGGACGAATCAGAATAAAATACAAGATCACGATAAAGACCGCATAGATAGCAAGCATTCCAAACAAACCGCCGGTTCCGCTTCCGGTCGCCGCCGCATCTGTGGACAATAAAACAAACATTCGATATCCTCCTTTAAAATCGGTTCTAAAAAAACACCTTGTTTGATTATACCCTGTTTGCCAAGCTAGGTCAAGGGGTAGGGTGGAAATTATTGTGAACAAATCGAGAACTCCCGCGGCTAAAGTCCCAGCTCCTCAAATCCGGCCAGCGCCTGGCGTTTGTAAGCCGGATACCGGTCCTCGTCCAGAGCATCCCGGATCTCCTGCATCATCGTATTATAAAAATATAGATTGTGCAGAACGCAAAGACGCATTCCCAGCATCTCCTTGGCCTTCAGCAGATGCCGGATATACGCCCGGCTGTAATCGCGGCATGCGGGACACTGGCACCCCTCCTCGATGGGCTGGGTATCCAGCTGGTACTGGGCATTCCACAGATTGATCTTGCCTCTGCGCGTGTACACGTGTCCATGACGCCCATTGCGCGCTGGGAGAACGCAGTCAAAGAAGTCAACCCCACGGTCCACCGCCTCTAAAATATTGGCCGGCGTTCCAACGCCCATCAGATAGGTTGGCTTGTCCACCGGCAGATGGGGGACCGTCTCCTCCAGAATATGATACATCTCCGCGTGGGTCTCCCCCACGGCCAGCCCGCCGATGGCGTAGCCATCCAAATTCAGCCCTGCGATCCGCTTTGCGTGCTCGACGCGGACATCCTCCAACACTCCGCCCTGGTTGATCCCAAAGAGGCGCTGTTGGGGATTTAGCGTTTCCTCTAACCGATTCAGCCGGTCCATCTCCGCCTTGCACCGGACTAGCCACCTTGTCGTTCTGGACACAGAATCTTCAATGTACCGCCGGTCCGCTTTGCTGGGGGGACACTCATCGAAGGCCATGGCGATGGTGGACGCCAGATGCGATTGGATGCGCATGCTCTCCTCCGGCCCCATGAAGATCTTTCGCCCATCGACGTGGGAGGAAAAGGTTACGCCTTCCTCCCGGATTTTTCCCCGGAGAGAGGTCAGCGAAAAAACTTGAAATCCTCCGGAATCCGTCAAAATCGGGCGATCCCAATTCATAAAGCGATGCAGACCGCCGAGCTGATAGATAATCTCGTCCCCTGGTCTCACATGAAGATGGTACGTGTTGGACAGTTCCACCTGACATCCAATGGCTTTCAAATCCATGGAGGAAACAGCCCCCTTAATGGCGGCCGCTGTCCCAACGTTCATAAAAACCGGCGTCTGAATTGTCCCGTGGGGCGTCCCGTATTCTCCTCGCTTTGCATTTCCCTGTCTCTTTATCAGCTTGTACATACCTGTCTCTCCTTACCTTTCCCTCGGATGGGTGATCCGATTACTCACAGTCATTGTGATTGGCGTTCAACAATGCCGCCACCAAAAAACCAAATACGACCCCTGCGATAAAACAAGCAACATATCCCATGGCAATTCCTCCCGCTGTGATTTTACACAATTCTATCTTATTCAGGCAGAGAAGAATTTATATCTTATTTTGTTGGACTACCATTAATTTGGACAGGTCCCTCCGACGCGCGCTTGCGGTAGTCCCGCGGCGAACAGCCAAAACACCTGCGAAACTGCCTGGAGAAGTTCGCAAGATCGTTAAATCCGCTGGAGTACATGACTTCGGTTACCGAAAGGGATGTGGACACGAGCAGATAGGCGCTGTGATGGAGCCGATATTTGACAAGATACTCTTGTACGGATACATTCAGTTCCTTTTTAAATAGCCGGAACAGATGGCTCCGGTCCACTCCAATGTGGGAGGCCACCGATTCAACGGTGATGGGATAGGAATAGTTCTTGTGGATATAGTCCAGCGCTAGATCCAATAGATTATACCGGAATCCCTTGTCATGGCAGCCCGCCTGATATATCTGGGAAAAGAAGGCGTACAGGGCAGACATAGCGGTAAATCCGTTCTGGTCTGCTCCGTAGTGCTCCGACATGGTCAGAATCACCCGCTCCATCTTCCCCGCGTCATCAAAGGCAAAGATTGGCCGGCCGGCTGTGATCCCACACTGATTCAGGATCGGCTTCGCATCGGCGCCGTTAAATCCCACCCACGTGTAATACCACGGTACACTGTGGCTTGCGCGGTAAGTCGTCACCATGCCCGGGATGATGAGAAATCCTTGGCCGGCCTCAAGATGATATCGCTGATCCCCGGCGAAAAATTCCCCCTCCCCGTCCAAAACACAGTGCATCAGATAGTGATCTCGAACCGCCGGTCCAAACTGGTGGTCCGGCGCGCAGTGCTCGAATCCGCACTGATGAATATAGAGGGCACTGTTCACAACCCAACGGTTTTTTCCAGTGAAAGTCAAACGGTCATCGTCCCTCTCCTGTCTGCAAAGATCTTCCATCGTCTCACCCTCTCTGCATTATCTTATCATAAAATCCGAAATATGCAACATAAAAACAAGTTTTTGCAACATTTTTCTCTGGTCATGGTCAGAAATCTATAGTATGATACCCATAAAGGGATACGTCCCAATCTGATTTACAAGGAGACCATACCATGATTAAAATCACATTTGTCGGCGCCGGCAGCACCGTCTTCGCGAGAAACGTCATCGGCGACTGTATTCTGACTCCGGAACTGGGCGATTTCGAAGTATGCCTGTTTGACATCGATCCGAAACGCCTGGATGATTCCTATCAGATCCTGACGAATATCAATGCAACTGCCCAGGGAAAAGCGCATATCCACCAGACTCTGGACAAGGAAGTCGCCTTCCGCGGCGCTGATTTTGTCGTCAACGCCATTCAGGTAGGGCTGTATGATCCCTGCACCATCACAGACTTTGAAGTTCCGAAAAAGTACGGACTTCGCCAGACCATTGCGGACACCCTGGGCATTGGCGGGATCTTTCGCGCCCTGCGCACCATCCCCGTCATGAAGGCGTATGCGGATGATATGGAGCGCCTCTGCCCCAACGCCATCTTCTTAAACTACACCAATCCCATGGCCATGCTCTCCGGATATATGCACCGCTTTACCAATATCCGCACCGTTGGCCTTTGCCATTCTGTTCAGTCTTGCGCCAACGGACTTCTGGATACTTTGGGCATGGACGAGTACAAAGACAAAACGCGCTGGGAGATCGCCGGCATCAATCACCAGGCTTGGCTGTTGAAGATCGAGGACTTAAACGGCAACGACCTGTATCCTGAGATCAAGCGCCGCGCCAGCGACCCTGCATACAATACGGAGGGCAGGGACTTGGTTCGCCTTGAGCTTATGAAACATTTTGGCTACTATATAACCGAGTCCAGCGAACATAATGCAGAATATGGTCCCTATTTCATCAAGGATAAGTATCCGGAACTCATCGACCGCTTCAAGATCCCTCTGGACGAGTATCCTCGCCGCTGCGTCAATCAGATCAACGGCTGGAATGAGATGCGGGAGAGTCTCCTCCATGATTCCCATATTGAACACAAAAAGACCCATGAATTTGCTTCCTACATTATTCAGGCCGTTATGAATGACACGCCGTACCGCATCCACGGAAACGTGCTCAACACCGGTTTAATCACAAACCTCCCGCAAAATGCCTGTGTGGAAGTCCCCTGTCTGGTTGACCGCAATGGAATCAATCCTTGCTATGTTGGAGATCTGCCGGAACAGTGTGCAGCCCTGAACCGCACCAACATCAATGTTCAGTTGCTGACTATTAAAGCAGCGGAAACGTTGAAAAAGGAATACATCTACATGGCTGCCATGCTGGACCCCCACACCTCGTCCGAGCTGTCCATCGACGATATCCGTTCGCTGTGCGACGATCTCATCGAGGCTCACGGGGATTGGCTGCCCAAGTATCATTAAACTATGAACTAGACACATGGCTTAGTATGTATGTCGTACGCTGATTCTCGCACAGACAGCGGATCAGATTGTCCAGCTCCTTTAAGCGGCTCTCAATCTGATCCGCTTCTTTTTTTGCCCACGCATAAAACCGTTTTTCCACTATTCGCGGCTCTTGTAAACTTCGCCCTGCAAACAATACGGGGGCTATCTCATTTTACTCCAGCCCAGCGTGCATTTCCACTTCGTTTACTCCCTTCTCTCCTTTTTTCTACGCCGGTTCCCTATTTTTAGACTCTACCACATGCCATTGACCTCTTCCTTCTGCACGCCCTCTCCTCTCATCTCTCTCCCAACCGGCGTGCATTTTCACTTCGCTCGCTCCCTTCTCCCCCTATTTTTCTACGCCGGTCTCCCTATTTTTAGACTCTACCACTTACCATTGA
>JAHZBS010000115.1:4688-7368 GCA_019423265.1 Clostridiales bacterium | reverse complement strand
ATTGCCATTTCCATGCATGAGTTCGCCCATGGATTTGTATCCTACAAGCTGGGGGATCCAACGCCCAAGATGGACGGCCGGCTGTCCCTGAACCCGTTTCGCCACTTGGACTTGATGGGAACCCTCTGTCTGCTTGTGGCAGGCTTCGGGTGGGCGAAGCCCGTTATGGTCAACCCCGAATACTATAAAAATAAAAAGAGGGGCATGGTCCTGGTTGCCCTGGCGGGACCGGCGATGAATTTTTTGCTGGCCTTTCTCTTTCTGTTTCTCTACTATCTGATTTGGAAGTTGGCGGGGGGATATTCGGGAACCGCCATGGGCGTCGTCAAAAATTTATTGACCAACTGTATCCTGATCAATATTGGTCTCGGAACGTTCAACCTGATCCCCTTCCCCCCCTTGGACGGATCGAAGGTTTTGATGGCAGTGCTGCCTGAGAAAGCATATTTTTCCTATATGCGCTACGAGCGGTACGGACAGTTTGTCCTGTTTCTCCTCCTAATACTCGGAGTGCTGGATAAACCCTTGAGCTTTGTTCGCAGTGGAATTCTAACTGGAATGTCGAATGTTGTATGGAAGATTCTAGGTATGTGAGGAGCGTAATCCGTGAAAGAACAGGAACAAAAGACAGCCGATCTTGGCAATGGGAAAGTCGGGAGGCTCCTATTTCGGCTGGCGGTGCCGGCGATTACGGCGCAGCTAGTGAATATGCTGTACAATATTGTGGACCGGATGTACATCGGCCACATCCCCGAGATCGGCGCTGCGGCGTTAACCGGCGTCGGCGTAACCTTTCCCATTCTCATGATTATATCGGCCTTTAGCTCCCTGATCGGCATGGGAGGCGCCCCCCGCGCGTCAATCAAGATGGGACAGAATGACGTGGAGGGCGCAGAGAAAATTCTAGGGAATTGTTTTGTGACCTTGATCGGGATTTCCATCATCCTAACCGTGATATTTTTGATCTTTGGGGAAGATTTGCTGCTGCTATTTGGTGCCAGCGAAAACACCATTTCCTATGGCACTCAGTATCTGACCATCTACGTGAGCGGCACCATTTTTGTCCAGATGGCGTTGGGGCTGAATACCTTTATTTCCGCTCAGGGCTTTGCTAAGACGAGTATGATGACCGTCATCATCGGGGCGATAGCCAACATCATTTTGGATCCCATCTTCATTTTTGTCCTGGACATGGGAGTTCGGGGGGCAGCTCTGGCTACGATTATTTCCCAGGCAATATCGTCGGCCTGGGTGGTGCGGTTTCTATCCGGTCCAAAAACTCTTCTCAGAATTCGGAGGGAAAATTTTGCGTGGAAGCCTTCCGTTATGCTGCCGGTTCTGGCGCTGGGAGTGTCGCCCTTTATTATGCAGAGCACGGAGAGTTTGGTCAATATTTGCTTGAACTCGTCGCTACAGCGCTATGGCGGGGATATGTACGTCGGCGCCATGACCATCATGGCTAGCGTCATGCAGATTCTCATGATGCCGTTGGTGGGGCTTACGCAGGGGGCGCAGCCGATTATAAGCTATAATTTTGGAGCCGGACGCCAGGACCGCGTCAAGAAAGCATTTAAGCTGCTATTAACCTCATCTCTTATATTTACAACTGTATTCTGGCTGTTGGTCATGCTCTGTCCCCAAATTTTTATCATGATTTTTAACAGTGATCCGGCTCTCGTTGAGATCACACAGCGCTCTATGCGAATTTATATGGCGGGCGCATTTCTGTTAGGAGCGCAGATTGCCTGCCAGCAGACTTTTTTGTCTCTCGGTCAGGCGCTCGTTACAATGCTCCTGGCGATGCTGCGAAAGATCATCCTGCTGATTCCGCTGATCTATATTTTACCCATGTTTTTGGCGGACAAGGTGACAGCGGTTTTTCTTGCGGAGCCCATCGCAGACGTGTTGGCCGCGGTAACCACCGTTATCGTCTTTATGGTTCTGGTGAAGCGCATTTTGGCTCATGGTGCGGCGCCTAGCGCCGACAAACAAGGAGGTGTATGAGAATGAACTGGCTGCAACGATTATTGGCGGGGCGGTACGGAGTGGATCAGCTATCCATCGCAATTCTGATTTTGAGCGTCATACTCTTGATCGTGTCTTCCATACTGCGCAACCCTATCCTTTCCATCTTGACATTTATACCGCTCATTCTGTGCTATCTGCGCATGTTTTCAAAAAACTTTGCAAAGCGGCGCGCAGAAAACGAAAAGTTCTTGACATTGTGGAATCCCATCGCAGGGTGGTTCCGCAGGCAAAAGAACAAAATTCGAGACCGCAAAACCCACCGGTATTTCAAATGCCCTAACTGTAAGCAGTCGCTGCGGGTGCCAAAGGGAAAAGGCAAGATCAGCATTACTTGCCCCAAATGTAAAACGGAGTTTATTAAGGAAACGTGATGACAGGCAGTGAAAAGCTTGCCGCCAATACGTTTATTTCCTACTTGACAAATGGGCAGTACCGCGCTATAGTATACCATATCAAGTCTACAATTGAATCGAGGTCTTCAGGGCAGGGTGCAATTCCCGACCGGCGGTATAGTCCGCGAGCGCCGTGGCGCATGATTTGGTGCGATTCCAAAACCGACAGTAGAGTCTGGATGAGAGAAGTCAATGTTTACATGGGGGAGTTTGTGCTCCCTGAATGTGAAATTTAGAATCCATGCGCCTGAAGCGAGAAC
>JAHZBS010000115.1:0-4678 GCA_019423265.1 Clostridiales bacterium | reverse complement strand
GTGAGGCGGATATAATTCAGAAGTTCGCGGAATGCGAAGGTTTTGCACAACTTGAATGGAGGGAAGACTGTTGGAGAGAACGCGATTGAAAGAAATTACGGTGCTTGCGATGATGTGTGCGCTGTCCTATGTTGTCATGTTGGTGGGCCGAGTCCCCATCGTATTGTTTTTAAAGTATGATCCGAAGGATGTGATCATCACCATCGGCGGGTTCATATACGGCCCCATGGCGGCCTTTGCCATATCGGCCCTCGTGTCCCTGGTGGAGATGGTTACAGTCAGCGACACGGGGATCATCGGCTGCATCATGAACATACTGTCCAGCTGTTCTTTCGCGTGTGCGGCTGCGTACCTATACAAGCGGCACCGCTCTATGAAGGGCGCGGTTACAGGTCTTGTAGTGGGCTGGCTGCTCATGACCGCTGTCATGTTGTTGTGGAATTATTGTATCACGCCTTACTATATGGGTTACCCGCGGGAGGCCGTGGCGGAACTGCTGATACCGGCTTTTCTGCCTTTCAATCTGTTAAAGGGTGGACTCAATGCGGCCATCACCATGCTGTTGTATAAGCCCATCGTCACGGGACTTCGGAAGGCGAGGCTGTTGCCCGAGCCAGCCAACGGAAATGGGCGCAAGATCAACATAGGGGTGATTTTGGTATCGCTGCTGGTGCTGGCAACCTTTGTTTTGTTGACCTTGATCTTTATGGGCGTGTTCTGAGCACCGCGCCCATTCTATATGTCAAACGGTTGATATTATTTAAATCGATATTTTGAAATGAACGGTTTGGCGGAGGGGAAATAGCTGTGTCCGCTGACCTGTGAATAATATTGACTGACAAATTCAATTTAATCCCAATATACGCCAATTTAAGCCTTTTTCAACCGCCATTATGAATAAGGGAAGTAAATTACTTGCATTTTTGGCGAGGGTGGAGTATAATAGATAATTAGGGGATCGATGTAGGCTAAATACAGCAAGAAAAAGCCAATATCTCACCTAAAATGCGCAAAATCAATTTAAATTGTCGCCTTCTCAAAAGATTGTTAAAATTTTGTTAAACCTATTGACGCCGAGGGTTCAACGTGATACTATATGTTCAACGGTTGATAGTTGTTGCTATCCTCCGCGCAGGTTTACGTATTCTTAATACAAAATAAATCTTTTGGAGGCGTGCTGAAATGGCTAGATTTACTTTACCCAGAGACATCTATTACGGACCGGGAGCAATCAGTGAACTGAAGAACCTGAAGGGCCATAAGAAGGCGTTTGTCGTAACAGGAGGCAGCTCCATGAAGAGAGGCGGCTTTCTTCAGAAGGTAGAGGATACCTTGAAGGAAGCGGGCATGGAAGTGCAACTGTTTGAAGGCGTGGAGCCGGATCCGTCGATTGAGACGGTATTCAAGGGCGCTAAGGCGATGGAAGAGTTTGGACCGGATTTGATCGTTGCCATCGGAGGAGGCTCTCCCCTCGATGCGGCCAAGGCCATGTGGGTGTTCTATGAATATCCGGAAAAGACCTTTGACGATATCAAGGATCCGTTCACAATGCCGCAGCTGCGGAAGAAGGCAATCTTCGCCGCCATCCCGTCCACAAGCGGAACCGCTTCGGAAGTAACGGCATTTTCCGTCATCACGGACTACTCGACGCTGATCAAATATCCGTTAGCAGATTTTGAAATCACGCCGGATATTGCGATATTGGATACGGATATTCCGCTGACCATGCCAAAGAAACTGACGGCGCACACGGGAATGGATGCGCTTACCCATGCCATTGAAGCGTATGTGGCCACAGCCCGCTCCGGCTTCTCCGATCCCTTGGCGATCCAGGCGATCTCCGATATCTATGACAGCTTGGTTGACTCCTACAACGGCGATGTGGAGGCGAGAGGGAAGATGCATATCGCACAGTGCCTCGCGGGTATGGCGTTCTCCAACGCGCTGCTGGGAATCGCCCACAGTCTAGCACACAAGACAGGAGCCGAATTTGAGATTCCGCATGGCTGCTGCAATGCCATTTTGCTTCCGTATGTGATTCAGTACAATTCCAAAGTCTGCATGGACCGCTATGCCACAATTGCAAAGGCCGTCGGATTGCCTGGCAACACAGATAAACAGCTTGTCAACGCCCTGGTCGATTCCATCCGCGAGTTGAACAGGAAGCTGGATATCGCCCCGACGTACAAGGAAAATGGCGTGAGCGAGGAAAAATTCAAAGAGAAGCTTGACTTTATCGCGGAGAACGCGGTTGGCGATCCCTGTACAGGCTCCAACCCGCGCCCCATCGATGTTGAGAACATGAAGAAAGTATTGAGCTGCGCATATTATGGCGAGGATGTGACGTTCTAAACGCACAGGCTTGAAAGGAAACTTGAATAATTGCTGGGAAGCCGCATGAACTGCGGCTTTTTGGCATAATGTGTCCGCCTCCGGCGGAATTTCCTATAGGGTAAAAGGGTGAATCGATATGTATGAGATTTTAAAGAAAACGGTTTTGAATCCCACGGTTACGCGGATGGAAATCTCAGCGCCTCTCGTGGCCAAAAAGGCGGAGCCAGGCCAGTTCATCATTCTTCGCGTGGATGAAGGGGGAGAGAGAATTCCGTTGACGGTGGCGGATTTTGACCGGGCCAAGGGTACGGTTACGATCATTTACCAGATTGTCGGCGCGACGACTATGGCTTTAAATCAGCTGAAAGAGGGGGACTGCCTCCACGATTTCGTCGGGCCGCTGGGAACGCCGTCCCACACGGAAGGACTGAAAAAGGTAGCCGTCATCGGCGGCGGCGTGGGCTGCGCCATCGCATATCCCGTGGCGAAAAAGCTCCATGAGCAGGGGGCGGTGGTTCACTCCATCGTGGGCTTTAGGAATAAGGATCTTGTGATCTTGGAAGAGGAATTCAGCGCGGTGAGCGATAAGATGGTTATGATGACAGACGATGGCTCCTATGGGACCAAGGGACTGGTGACCAACGCTTTGAAGGAGCTGTTGGATGCCGGAGAACAGTACGATGAGGTGATCGCCATCGGCCCACTGATTATGATGAAGTTCGTGGCTAAGCTGACAAAGGAATACGGTGTGAAGACCGTTGTGAGCATGAATCCCATCATGATTGATGGGACCGGAATGTGCGGCGGTTGCCGGCTGTCAGTGGGCGGACAGGTGAAGTTCGCCTGCGTGGATGGCCCCGACTTTGACGGCCATGAGGTGGATTTCGACGAGGCCATGGAGCGCGCCACCATGTATAAAGAGTTTGAGCGGCATCAGTACGATGAGGCCTGTAATCTGTTTCAGAAGGAGGTGCATTGAACATGCCGAATATGTCGCTGACAAAGAATCCAATGCCGGTCCAGGAGCCGGATGTGCGAAATCACAATTTTGAGGAAGTTGCGCTGGGATACACAAAGGAGCAAGCGGTCGATGAGGCAAACCGCTGCCTGCACTGCAAGCACAAGCCGTGTGTGGCGGGATGTCCCGTGGCTATTGACATACCGGAATTTATCGCAAAGATAAAGGAAGAAGATTTTGAAGGCGCATACCAGATTATATCCAAATCCAGCTCGCTGCCTGCCGTATGTGGGCGTGTCTGCCCCCAGGAGACCCAGTGTGAGTCCAAATGCGTGCGGGGAGTCAAGGGCGAGCCGGTGGCAATTGGCCGCCTGGAACGCTTCGTCGCGGATTATCATATGGCCAACTGCAAGGCCGCGCCGGTGAAGCCCCAGTCCAATGGTCACAAGGTCGCCGTCATCGGAGCTGGTCCTTCCGGGCTGACGTGTGCGGGGGATCTGGCCAAGGCCGGGTATGAAGTCACGGTGTTCGAGGCGCTTCACACCGCGGGGGGCGTCTTAGTGTACGGCATCCCCCAGTTCCGTCTGCCCAAGGAGATCGTGCAGAGGGAGATTGAATCGCTGAAGGAAATCGGCGTCAAGGTCGAGACGAATATGGTGATCGGCAAGGTCCTGTCCATCGACGAGCTGTTTGACGATGGTTTCGAGGCAATCTTTATTGGGTCCGGCGCCGGACTGCCGCGTTTTATGAATATTCCCGGCGAAAATTTGAAGGGCGTCTATTCGGCCAATGAGTTTTTGACCCGGGTGAATCTGATGAAAGCCTACCGGGAGGGAAGCGCGACTCCGATTCAGCACGCCAAGAAGGTGGCGGTGGTCGGAGGCGGCAATGTGGCCATGGACGCTGCCAGATGTGCCAAACGCCTGGGCGCGGAGGAGGTTTCCATTGTGTACCGCCGGTCGGAGGCGGAGATGCCCGCCCGTCTGGAGGAAGTGGAGCATGCGAAGGAAGAGGGGATCGTCTTCCGGGTTCTGAATAACCCAACGGAGATATTGGGGACGGAGGATGGATTTGTGAAGGGAATGCGCTGTGTCCGGATGGAACTGGGCGAGCCGGATGCGTCGGGACGCCGCCGGCCGGTGGAGATTCCGGATTCGGAGTATGTGCTGGACGTAGACTGTGTGATCATGTCCATCGGAACCTCGCCCAATCCTCTGATCCGCAATACGACCAAGGGCTTGGACACCAATCGCCACGGGTGTATCATCACGGAGGATGAGTCGGGGCAGACGTCCCGCGAAGGCGTGTATGCAGGCGGGGATGCGGTGACCGGAGCCGCCACGGTTATATTGGCCATGGGAGCGGGCAAACATGCGGCCAAGGCCA
>JAHZBS010000114.1 GCA_019423265.1 Clostridiales bacterium | reverse complement strand
AAGAATTGCGCCGGTCCATCACCCGCTCGGTGAGCCGGTTTATGGCCATTTTTGCTATTGTAGCGCTGGGCGCTGGATTTCTGGCGGGCTTAAACGCATCGGCGCCGGATATGCGCTTGACGGCGGACGAATATTTTCGGGACAGCAATTTTATGGATTTTCGCTTGCTGTGTACCATGGGGTTTACCGAGGATGACATATCGGCGCTGGGCGAGCAGGAGGGAATCCGGGATGTCATGGCGGTCCACAGCGCGGATGTGGAGGCCACCATCGAGGATAAGGACTATATCCTCCGCATCCATGGCATGCCGGAGGAATCAGAGGGGGCCATCAATACGCTGGTCCTGTTGGAAGGCCGTATGCCGCAGGCAAAGGGAGAGTGTCTTATCAATCCTGGGAAGATCGGTTCTGAATCGATCCAGGTGGGAGAAACCATCGTGATCAAGGACCCGGATGGGACTCTGGATGAAACGCTGGATACCCACACCTATACCGTCGTAGGGCTGGTACAAAGCTCATACTACCTGACGTTTTCCTTCGGAACTACGACCTTGGGAAATGGAAGCGTGAACTATGCCATGTATGTGCCGGACGCAGATTTTGTACAGGACGTTTTTACCGACGTGTACGCCACTGTCGAGGGCACGGAGGGAATCTCCAGTTTTTCGGAGGCATATGACAGCCGCATCGATGGAATCGAAACGAATCTGGAGATCTTCGCAGAGGAGCGGCAACAGATCCGCTATGATGAGATCAAGGACGAGGCGCAGGCCAAAATCGATGAAGCGTGGGAGGAATACGCCAAAAGCGAAGCCGAAGCCGATGAGAAACTGGCGGAGGCGCAGTCAGCCCTCGAAGAGGCAAAGACAACTCTGGAGCAGTCCAGACAGGAGCTGGAGCAGGGGCAGCGGGAGTATGAGGATGGCGTCAGCCAACTAGCGTCCCAAAAGAAAGAATTTGAAGATACTATTGCAAGCGCTCAGCGAGAGATCGACAACGGGTGGGCCCAGTGGGAGGAAGGCAATCGCCAATTGACAGAGGCAAAGCCGCAGCTGGACGCGGCGAAGGAACAGATTGACGCGGCCCAGGCGCAGATTGAGCAGCTACAGGCGGCTGGGATGACAGAACAGGCGGCCGCCGCCATGGCCCAGTTGGAGCCCATGAGACAGCAGTACGAAGCAAGTCTGGACCAATATACAGAGCAGCAGGCAGCGCTGGACGCGGCGAAAAGCCAGCTGGAGGATAGCCAGGCGGAGCTGGGACAGCAAAAGGAAAGCGCCGAGGCGCAATTTGCTAAGGCCCAGAAAGAGCTTGACGATGCGAAGACAGCGCTGGATGAGGGGAGGACACAGCTGGAGCAGGGGGAGAAGGAGTTGGAAGAGGCGCAGGCAAGCTACGCGGAACAGGAAGCGGAAGCGAGGGAGCAGCTGGCCGATGCGCGATCCCAGATCGAAGAGTCGCAGAGCGAAATCGATGCCCTGGAAATGCCCGAGTGGTATATTCTGGACCGGCATAAAAACGAGGGCTTCGCTAATCTGGAAAATGATGCGAAGCGGCTGGCATCCATCGCCACCGTCTTTCCCTGGATCTTTTTTGTGGTAGCGGCGCTGGTTTCCCTGACCACCATGACCCGGATGGTGGAGGAGGAGCGCCTCTTAATCGGCACCTATAAGGCGCTGGGCTATGGAAAGGGAAGGATCGCGGCAAAATATCTTCTGTACGCAGGGATCGCCTGTGTCGCCGGCAGTATCGTGGGGATCCTGATCGGATTTCAAGTGCTGCCAGCCGTTATTATACGGGCCTATGGGACGATGTACATACTGCCGGAGACGGTCATCGCCTTCCAATGGAAATATGCGCTGATTGCAGGTGTCTCAGCCATTATCTGCACTCTGGGCGCTACCATCGCCGCGTGCTTTGCCAAGCTGCGGGAGACACCTGCCTCCCTGATGCTGCCGCCGGCGCCGAAAGCCGGAAAGCGGATCTTGCTGGAGAGAATCCCTTTTCTGTGGTCACATGTACCTTTCATCAAGAAGGTGACATTTCGAAATCTATTCCGCTACAAAAAGCGTCTATTCATGACGGTGATTGGCATTGCAGGGTGTACCGGACTACTGCTTACCGGTTTTGGCATCAAGGATTCCATCGGGGATATATTGGATAATCAGTATGGGGACATATATGAATATGACGCCCTTGTCAGCTTTGAGGACGCGGCCAAGTCTGGTGAGAGCAGGGCGCTGCTGGAGGATGTGGAGAGCGCGGCGTCCTATCTGTTCAGCGAGACGAAAAGCGTAGACGTAGCGGGCAACCAACAGTCCATGACGGCGACGCTTCTCGTGCCAGAGGATACGCAACAGTTGAATGCCATGGTCAATTTCAGGGAACGGATCGGTCACAGGGAGCTTACATTGAATGCAGACAGCGTTCTCGTCACAGAGAAGCTGGCGAAGGAGCTGGGAGTGCAGGAAGGCGATTTAATTCAGATCGAGAATGCATCGGGGCAGATGACGGATCTCCTGGTTGGCGGAGTCACAGAGAATTATATCGGCCACTATGTCTACATGCCGCTGGAGCTCTACCGCAGCGTATTCGGCGGGGAGCCGCTGTACAATCAGGCGATGGTGGCGCTGTCGGGGACAGAGGAGGAAAAGCAGGCGTTCCCGGATGCCATACTCGGGCAGGACAATATCGCCACGGTCCGGCTGATGAACGATGTGAGCGAGAGTTTCCAGAATATGCTCCAAAGTTTGGATGCCGTCGTCGTTGTGTTGATTGTGTGTGCCGGTATGCTGGCCTTCATCGTGCTGTACAATCTGACCAACATCAATGTGACGGAGCGGCAGCGAGAGATCGCAACAATTAAAGTATTGGGCTTCTACGATAAGGAGGTCAACGCATATATTTACCGGGAAACGGCGCTGCTTTCCGTTCTGGGTTGCGCAGTAGGGCTGGTAGCGGGAATCTTTATGCATGGATTCGTTATACAAACGGTTGAGGTGGATATGGTCATGTTTGGGCGGCTCGTGCATCCCATTAGCTTTGTGTGGTCCGCAGCCCTGACCATGTTGTTCTCAGTCCTGGTAAATCTGGTTATGTACAAGAAAATGCAGAAGATCAGCATGGTTGAATCTCTGAAATCCGTGGATTGACGAGTTGAGGGAGGGTGGGCGATGGCGTTCATCCTCCGATTACTAGAGGAAGGGGATTGACATGGAACAAAATCAAACGTTAGCGAAATGGATCTGGAAGGATGGCTGCACAGGGACCAATATAACCTGCAATTTTAGGAGGGTATTTTGCCTGGATCAGGCAGTCGGGGAAGCATCGCTCCAGATTTCCGCCCATCACCATGTGAAGGTGTACATAAACGGGCATCGGCTGAGCGGCATCTGCTCTCCGGCCGCCTCCGGATTTCCCAATACCAAGTGGTACTTGACCTATGATATAGCGCCGTATCTGGTGCAGGGGGAGAATGTGATCGCGGCCACGGTTCTCTTCATCGGCGGCGACGGCCAGAATCACGTGACGGGATGCCCGGCGCTGTGGTTCACTGCGCGCTGCCGGATGCAGGACGGAACAGAACGGCTTATCCCGTCCGATGAACACTGCCGTGCCAGCTCCCATACAGGATATCGGCCCCATTTGCCCCTCCGGGAGCTGCGCCGGTTAACGGGGTCCACGTATTTTGATCCGGGCCAGGAGCCGCGTGGGTGGAAGGAGCCCGGCTTTGACGATCAGACTTGGGAGGCGGCGGTGGTGTCGCCAGCGCAGCTCATGGGGATCACCCTTCGAAGACAAGAAATTCCCGAGGGAACGGTTATACGCTCCTGGACGCCGCACATTTTGAACGCTGTGGATGAAGACTGCATCGTGTATGACGCGGGGGAAGTCTTGACGGGGTTTGTCCGAATCGCAGTACACGGGGAGAAGGGCGCGGTGGTCAAGCTGCGGTATGCAGAAGGGCTGGAGGGGCAGCGCCGCACCTATCTCGATTTTTGTACCGAGGCGGAGATTGAGAGGGCTCAATATCTCAGCGAGGACCAAAAGAAGGCCATGCTTGAGAAGGTGCGCCTGGCCCAGCATAGGACTTGGGATAAGCCAGAGGTTCAGAGGATCGAGAGGGCGGTGGCCAATGATGGTTCCGAATATTATTGTGACGAGTACGTGATCCAGGGAGAGAGCTCGGAGCTATGGCAGGAAGACTTCACGTTCCGCGCCTTCCGCTATGTCGAGGTCAGCGGGCTGTCCAGGGCGGTGGTGGATTCCATTGAGGTGTGCAAGGCGGTCACAGGGGTGGACGCCCAGGGGACGTTCACCTGCGATGAGGACAGCCTTAACAAATTGACACAGGCCTGCATTCAGACCCAGTGGAATGGGATCCAGGGAATGCTGGTGGACTGTCCGCACCGGGAACAGGCCCAGTACCTGGGCGACAGTCTAATGCAGTCCCATCTGTTGACATACAATTTCACAGACAGTAGGTTCCTGCTGCGCAAGGTGCTGCAAGATTTTGCCGATAGCCAGCTCATACCTGGTTTTTTCCCCTTTGTTGCGCCTGGGAGCTATTGGAATCCCATGTTTCAGCTGCGGATGTCAGAATACGACTTTGATTATGTGGAAATTCTCTGGCAGCTCTACTGGTATTTTGACGATCAGGAGGCGATCCGCCAGTTTTATCCTGTGGCGTCTAGGATGATGGGGTATTATCTTGGACTTCGCACGGCGGATGGGCTGATCCCCAAGGAAGAGAATGTCTTTCACATCTCCGACTGGCCGTACCCGCGGGTGGACGAAGAGGGAGAGTATCTCTTCATCCTCAATTGCAAGGCCCTTATGGCCGCCGATAAAATGAAAGCGCTCTGTGAATTTGTGCGGCCGGAGGACAAGGCTGTGTGGAGGCAGGCGTCGCGCAGTCTTTCCGCCTCCATAAAGGCGGCGTTCTGGAGTGAGGAAAAGGGGCTGTACCGGGATACCCCGGCGTCGCACAGCTGTAGCAAAGCGGTAAATGCGCTGGCGTTCCGCGCAGGTCTTTTTGACGGGTGCGGGGAAACCGTATTGCCCTATTTGGCAAGCGAGCCCTTTGATACCCGGGTGATTCGCTCCTACGATTTGTTGAAGGTTCTCTTTGAAAACGGCTATAAAGCGGAGGCGTATGCGTTCCTGACAGATTCCCACGCCCGCTGGGGTGCTATGATCGCCCAGGGAAGCAAGACGATCTGGGAGGGATTTGAGGACATTGAGTCCCACTCTCACGCCTGGAACTGCTATCCGGCTAGGCTTTTGCAGCAGTACGTCCTGGGAGTCTCCTGCGCCGAGGCAGGATTCCGCCGCGTCCATATCGCGCCCTATTTTCCGGAGGGTGTCCGTCAAATGCAGGGGCGCGTGTTGACAAGGCAGGGAGTGTTGGAGGTGGCAGGGGACACCGACGGTTTTGTCATTGTGCTGCCAGAGGGGATCCAGGGAGAGTTTTCCTGCGGAGGCGTCTGCTGTCCCCTTCGGTCTGGCCGCCAAGAGATTAAACTTGCCTAAAAGCTTTGACTTTTCCCTGCAATAGTGGTAAAATTAAAAAAGTTTACTTGATTCTTGCAGTTTGGAGGCTTTTAGGTGATGACATATCCCAATATACCGCAATATTTTGCGATCGATGGCAATGTGGAGGACATCCGTCCCTTTGGAGACGGGCATATCAATGATACTTGCCACGTTGTGCTGACCAACCCTTCGGGCAAAAAGCAGAATATCGTGTTGCAGAAAATGAATACTAAGATCTTTACGAATCCAAAGCAGTTGATGGACAATGTCATTCGCGTGACGGACCATCTCCGGCATAAGATTGTGCAGCGCGGCGGCAATCCGGCCAAAGAGACGCTGGAGATGATTCCCTGCCGCGACGGAGCTTGGTATTATCAGGACACGGATGGCGAATGTTGGCGCTGCTACTATATGATCGATGGAACCATGTCCTATGAAAAAGTGGAAAATCCTATGGTATTCTATCACTCCGGCAAAGCCTTCGGGCAATTTATGGCGGATCTGTCCGATTTTCCGGCGGAGACGCTGTTTGAGGTGATCCCGGATTTTCATAACACGGCCAAGCGCTTCCGCGATTTTCAGCAGGCCGTTGAGGAGGACTTGGCGGGCCGCGGCGAAAACGTTGCGGAGGAAATTCAATTCGCCCAAAAGAGAGAGCATATCGCGGCCTACATGACGGAGAAAATGCAGACGGGCGAGCTTCCCACGAGAGTGACCCACAATGATACAAAGATCAACAATATCCTCATGGATCCCGCTACAGGGGAGGGGGTCTGCATCATCGATCTGGACACGGTGATGCCGGGCTCCTGTGTGTATGATTTTGGCGATAGCATCCGGTTTGGAGCTTCCAGTGCGCTGGAGGATGAGAGGGACCTGTCCAAAGTCTATATGGATCTGGATCTGTTTGAGGCATACACAAAGGGGTATCTGCGGGCTGTGGGGGATCAGTTGACGCCGGAGGAGATTTCAAATCTGTCCATGGGCGCCATCGTCATCACCTTTGAGACGGGGATTCGGTTTTTAGCGGACTATCTTCAGGGCGATACATATTTCAAGATCAGCAGGCCGGAGCACAATCTGGATCGCTGTAGAACACAATTTAAGCTAGTTCAGGATATGGAAGAAAAGTATGAGACGATGCAGGCCATCGTGGAGAAGCACCGGCCGCGATGACGCCGGCGCTCAAAGGCAGTACATCTGCAAGGGCAGCATAGCATTCCGCTGTGCTGTCTTGTTTTATTCTGCCGTTTAGGTTGATAGCTTATTTGAAGCGCACCGCACAGGCGGTTCCGCCTATAAGGTTTTGAGATTGGTGTATATTAAATACACCAATCTGGGAGGCGCCGGACTCAGGTCGCAAATGGAGAGGGCATCATAAAATGTTTACAAAATATATGGCTAAACTTAAGAAAATGACTTGACATGAGGTCTGGAAAATGATAAAGTTGAACTATCAAACGTGGAATACATACGTACACCAATTGGTGTATATTGCGCGTCATCAAAAGGAGGAATTGCAAGTATGGCAACAGCGAATCATGTTATGAACCAACCTGTCAATTGTCTTCGGGGAGGACTTCCCAAGATTGGAATTCGCCCCTGCATCGACGGCCGCCGCAACGGCGTTCGGGAGAGTCTGGAAGACCAGACGATGCAGATGGCAAAATCCGCTGCAAAATTGATTACGGATAATATTCGTCATCCCAATGGGTTGCCCGTTGAGATCGTCATTGCCGATACCACCATCGGCGGCGTGGCGGAAGCCGTGGCCTGTCAGGAAAAGTTTGACCGCGAGGGCGTTCACATCACCTTGAGCGTGACGCCTTGCTGGTGCTATGGCACGGAGACCTTTGACATGGA
>JAHZBS010000113.1 GCA_019423265.1 Clostridiales bacterium | reverse complement strand
ATTTCTCAACAATTTTCTGAAATTTAAATATATTAAATGTCGTTTGGGCGACCAGACAAAATTCTTGTCCAATCCTTTGTGGAAGTTTTCCAAAATCTTCCTCTGACTGTATAATAAAACAGTCATTTTGACACCATCCCTTGATTCCCTCCACTTCCGGATGCTCTGGATTCCCTAAAATGATCACCGGGCATCTTTCCTCTCGGACGATGTTGTGTATCTTCTTGACATAGGGGCATGTGGCATCCAGGATGTCAACCTGTTGTTCCTCCAAGCGGCGGTATACCTCTTCCCCCACGCCGTGAGCCCGGATCGCCGCCTCATCGCCAGCGCGCAGCTCACTCACATCGGTGACTGTCCTGACGCCCTGTCTTTCCAGGCGGGCCACCACATCCGGATTGTGGATCAGGGGGCCAATGGTGTACAGCGTCTTTCCATTCTTCTCAGCCGCCCGCTTCTCCACAAGCTCCAGCGCATTTCGAACGCCAAAGCAGAATCCCGCCGTCTTCGCCACCTGAATAGTCATGACGCCCTTCCCCCGGCTAACGCGCAGATACGGTCAACAACCTCTTGGACCGTCATCTGTGTCGAATCCACAAGAACGGCATCCTCCGCCTGTCGAAGCGGCGCGATGGCGCGGTGGGAATCTCGATAATCCCGGGCGGCAATCTCCTCCTGGATGGACTCCTGGGAAAAGCCGGTCTCCCCTTTCTGGCACAGCTCTTGATACCGCCTTCTGGCCCGCTCTTCCACCGACGCCGTCAAATAGATCTTCACGCCTGCGCCGGGCAAGACCGCGGTTCCGATGTCCCGCCCATCCATTATGACATCGTATCTCCCGGCAAGTTCCCGCTGCAACCCTAATAGCTTTTCTCTGACACACGGATAGACCGCTATTTTGCTGGCAGCTTCCCCCACATCCTGGGAGCGGAGCTGGTCCGTCACATCCTGCCCTGCAATGTACATTCTCTGTACTCCGCCGGAAAACCGGATGGTTGCGCTGACAGAGGACAAGGCGTCTTCCACCGCCGCCTCGTCGGAAAGGCAGACCCCCTCCCGCAGCAAATACCACCCCAGCGTCCTGTACATGGCGCCGGTATCCACATAATGAATTCCCAACTGTTTTGCTACTAATTTAGCCACCGTGCTCTTCCCTGCGCCGGAAGGCCCATCTAACGCAATCGTCCGCATTCGATCCTCCTCAATTCCTATTGAAATCGCCTATCCGCCGCGTACATGCCTGCCGATACGCCGGTGGAGAAGGCTATCTGCAAATTAAAGCCGCCGGTTAGGGCATCCACATCCAATACCTCTCCTGCAAAAAATAGCCCCGGACACAGTTTGGACTCCATCGTCTTAGGATTGATCTCCCGCACATCCACGCCCCCCATGGTGACGATGGCTTCCTCCATTCCACGGCTCTGGTGAACTGTCACCGTAAAATCCTTGAGAAGATTTCGCAGTACCGCCCGCTGCTCCCTCGTGATAGAGTTGACCTTTGTCCCTGGGGGAATCCCCGACCGCTCCAGTATGACAGGGATGAGCGTCTGCGGCAGCAGATCATCCAGTGCATTCTGAAAATCGCGCAGAGAGAATTTTTCAAAATCGCGGAGCAATCGCCTATCCAATGCATCCTCATCAAGCCCTGGCTTTAAGTCCATGTGGAATACAAAGCCCGCCTCGCCAAAATCCAACCCGTTTCTGGACAGCCAAAGCTGCATATGGCTGGATGCGCTCAGCACCACCGGACCGCTTATGCCAAAGTGGGTGAAGAGCAGCTCTCCGAAATCACGGCAGACCACTTTGCCTTCCCTCTCCGTGACCCAAACCGCCGTGTTTCGAAGGGATAACCCTTGCAGCTTGCCGATCCAGGATTCCCGGCAGACTAGAGGAACCAACCCTGGCCGCCGCGGAGTCACAGTATGCCCCAGCTTTTCGGCCCAGCGGTACCCGTCGCCTGTGGATCCCGTCCTCGGATAGCTCCTGCCTCCCGTGGCAATGACCACAGCTTTGCCCCGATATGCGCCTTGCCCCGTGATGACCGACCATTCGCCCGCCTTCGGCTCAATGGCTTTGACCTCTTCCCTCATATGAAGCCTAGCGCCGGATTCCGACCCATAGCGGGCTAGCGCCGCCACGATATCGGAGGCCCGGTCACTCACAGGAAAGATGCGGCCTCCCCGCTCTTCTTTCACCGGCACCCCCATACGCTCAAAGAACTCCATCACATCGAGGTTGGAAAAGCTGTGAAAGCTGGAGTACAGAAAGCGCCCGTTGGACACCACATTCTCCATAAAGGTCTTCACGTCTGCAACATTCGTGACATTGCACCGGCCCTTGCCGGTGATGCCCACCTTAACGCCGGGGCGCGGATTCTTCTCCAACACCAGCGCGCTGGCTCCTTCCTCAGCGGCCTTCCCAGCCGCCATCAAACCGGCTGCCCCGGCGCCAATGACAATCACATCCCAAGTCCTCATGGCAATGGCTTCCCAAATACAAGATCATCCTTTTCCTCGCTGTCATAGACGTCATACTCTTTCCAGATGGACTCCAGACTGGTGAGTGAATGGGTGATCTCATCCCTGCGGCCCATGCTCAGCGCGACGATGAGTGAATTCAACAAGCTCAGAGGCGCCACCAGGGAATCCACAAAGGACACCATGTCGCTCCTGGCTTTCAAGGTATAGTCGGAAAAAGGGAGTAAGGGCGATAAGTCGCTGTCTGTGACGGCTACGACTTTTGCGCCTCTCGACTTGGCAAATTCCATGGCGCGGACGGTCCGCTTGGAATACCGCGGAAAACTGATCCCAATCACCACGTCCTCCGCGCCAATTTTCAACATCTGCTCAAAGGTCTCGCTGACACTGTTGGTATGAATCAATCGCACATCGTCGAACAGGAGATTCATATAAAATCCGAGAAAGGCCGCCAGCGACGCACAGCTTCGAACGCCGAGAATATAAATTCGGCGGGAGTGCAGGATCACCTCCACCGCCTTTTTGAATTCTTCTTCATCCGCCATCTCCAGCGTAGCCTTGATGTTGTCCATGTCAGCCTGCAGGACGGACGTGAGAATATGGGATTGATCCATCCTGCCCTTGGATACTTCCATTCGCTGCAGCGCTGTCAGCCGGACTTTGACTAGCTCTTCCAGCGCGCGCTGCAAACTTGGATAGCCATCGTACCCCAGCTCATTGGCAAACCGGACCACCGTGGACTCGGAAACCCCCACAACCTGTCCAAGCTTGGATGCCGTGAGGTACACCGCCTTCTCATAGTGCTCCGTAATGTAGTTGGCCAACAGCTTCTGCCCTTTGCTCAAATGGGGATACCGCTCATTGATTCTCTTTAACACATCATTGCCCTGCGCCATGACTCCACCTTCTCGTTCCTCTTTCCTTCAATTTTCCAACGATTGAATTTTTCTGCTACGCAAAAATCACATCTACCATTATAGCGCAGATTTTGAGATTTGCAAGTCCTCTGCCAAAGATTTTTCCCCGAAGGCTCATGGGCAAAAAAGCTGCCGTCTCCTGAGAGACAGCAGCTTCAACCTCCGCTTGCTACACCGGGTACACCTTGTGTTCCGCATCGACGAGGGTCGGGTCGATCTTCGTCTTCTGCGCTTCCCGGTACTTAAAGAATTCCTCTGCCACCTGTGGGAACAGCGCATAGGAGAGCACATCCTCGTCCTGCTCCTTCCACTGCTTCATCTGGGCCTCGATGTCCGCCAACTCCGGTTTCAGCAGATCCGCCGGGCGGCAGGTGATCGGCTCTTCATCCCCGATAATCATCTTCCGAACCTCTTCCGATATGGGCGCCGGCGTCTGTCCATACTCGCCGCGGACGATGGCCTTGGATTCCTTCGTCACGTTCTTATAGCGCTCGCCCATAACGACGTTGAATACGGCCTGGGTGCCCACAATCTGGCTGGACGGCGTGACAAGAGGCGGATAGCCAAAATCTGCGCGAACCCGCGGGATTTCTTTAAGGACTTCCTCATATTTATCTTCTGCCCCCCGCGTCTTCAACTGGGATAGCAGATTGGAGAGCATTCCACCTGGAACCTGATACAGAAGCGCCTGAATATCCACACCCAAAACTTTCGGGTTCAGCAGGCCGGTATCCAGCGCGTGCTGACGGATGGGGCGGAAGTAATCCGCAATCTCGGCCAGCAGGTTGTTGTCCAACCCTGTGTCATATGGGGTTCCTTTAAAGGTCTCCACCATGACTTCCGTCGCCGGCTGGCTGGTTCCCAGCGCAAAGGGCGAGATCGCCGTATCGATGATATCGCAGCCCGCTTCGACCGCCTTTAGCTGCGTCATGGACGCGACGCCGGAAGTGTAATGGGTGTGCAGGTCAATGGGCAGGCTCACGCTGTCTTTCAGCGCCTTGACCAGCTCCGCCGCCTTATAGGGCACTAACAGGCCCGCCATATCCTTGATACAGATGGAGTCAGCCCCCATGTCCTCAATGCGCTTTGCAAGATCGATCCAGTATTCCAGCGTGTGTACGTCGCTCAGCGTGTAGCACAGGGCCAGCTGCGCATGGCCTCCCTCTCTCTTCGTCGCCTCCACGGCCGTCTTCACGTTTCGGAGATCGTTGAGCGCGTCAAAGATGCGGATAATGTCCATGCCGTTGGCAATCGCTTTCTGCACGAAGTATTCCACCACATCGTCGGCATAATGGCGATATCCGAGAATGTTCTGTCCGCGCAGGAGCATCTGCAACTTCGTATTTTTAAATCCATCGCGGAATTTGCGAAGCCGTTCCCACGGGTCTTCCTTCATGAAACGAAGGCAGGCGTCAAAGGTCGCGCCGCCCCAACACTCGACGGCGTAGTACCCCACCCTATCCATCTTCTCGACGATGGGCAACATCTCTTCTGTCGACATGCGGGTCGCGATCAGCGACTGGGGCGCGTCGCGAAGGGCAGTGTCCACAATCTTCACAGGTTTATTTGTATTTTCAGCCATATGCGATTATCCTCCTTATTTATTCGCCTTAACCAAAGAACTTCAGGAATACGCCGGCGGCGATGGCGGAGCCGATAACGCCCGCCACATTGGGCCCCATGGCGTGCATGAGCAGGAAATTGGTGGGGTCCTCCTGGCTGCCGACTTTCTGCGCGACGCGGGCCGCCATGGGCACCGCCGACACGCCGGCCGCCCCAATGAGAGGATTCACCTTGCCGTGGGTCGCCTTGCACATGATCTTTCCGAACAAAACGCCTCCGGCCGTACTCACCATGAACGCGACTACGCCCAGCAACAGGATACCCAGCGTCTGGAAAGTCAAAAATGTCTCCGCCTGGGCCGAAGCGCCCACAGCAGTCCCCAGCATGATGGTCACAATATACATGAGAGCGTTGGACGCTGTCTCCGCCAGCTGTTTCGTCACCAGGCATTCCTTCAACAGATTGCCGAACATGAGCATACCGATCAAAGGCGCCGTATCCGGCAGGATGAGAATGACCAGAATCGCCACAACGATGGGGAACAGGATCTTCTCCCTCTGTGAAACCGGCCGCAGCTGTTCCATCTTGATGCAGCGCTCTTCCTTTGTCGTCAGCGCCTTCATAATCGGCGGCTGAATAACCGGCACCAGCGCCATATAGGAGTACGCGGCCACCGCGATGGGAGCCAGATAGTCCGTCGCCAGCTTGGTAGTAGTCAGAATCGCCGTCGGGCCGTCAGCGCCGCCGATGATTCCGATAGAGGCCGCCAACCCGTAGGTCATATTCATACTCGGGAAGGCGAGTCCCAGCACAATAGCCCCCAGAAAAGCGAAGAAGATGCCCATCTGCGCCGCTGCGCCCAGGAGAATGCTCTTCGGGTTGGCGATCAGCGGGCCAAAGTCCGTCATAGCGCCGACGCCCATGAAGATCAGGGATGGAAAAATCCCCTTCAGGCTATAAAAAACGTGGAGAAGCCCTTCCTCCTGGACGACGGTGTCGCCATCCTTTATAAGCTCATTCATCATTCCGGACAGCGGCAAATTCGACAGGAGCATACCGATGGATATGGGCACGAGCAATAAGGGTTCATATTGTTTGCCAATGGCTAAATACAGACATACCAATGCGACCCCGATCATAATCAGATTTTTCCAGCCAACGCCGTTAAAAAACTGAGCAAACCCGGATTCAAGCCCAAACTTCACAAGCATGTCGCCCAAATCCGAAAAGAAATTCATTGCAATGAGGTTCATTGTCTTTCCTCCTTAAAAATTAGCCGATGGTAATCAATAAATCTCCCGTTTCCACAGAAGCTCCTTTATTCACATTCACAGTGGCAACCTTGCCATCCACCGGCGCCACGATCTCGTTCTCCATCTTCATCGCCTCCAAAATAGCTACGACCTGGCCTTTCTTCACATCGTCGCCGGCGGCAACCTTCACATCCAAAATCTTACCGGGCATGGGTGCGCTGACCTTATTGGCTCCGGCGGCTCCAGCTGGCGCGGCAGGTTTTGCGGTGGGCGCGGGCGCAGCTTTCGGCGCAGCGGGCGCGGCCTTGGGGACGACAGGTGCGGCTGTGGACGCAGCCGGAGCGGATGCGCCAAGTTCCTCTACTTCAACTTCATATGCAGTACCATTCACGGTAATCATGAACTTTCTCATAATCGAATCCTCCTGATTTAATATAATGTCGTTCTATCCATTACCGCCCTGTCCAGGAACGGCCATTTCCTCCAACCCGCCGGTATGAGCGGACCACCAGTCCGTCAGCCGGCCGGTCCATGCAAGCGGCAACCGCCGCTGTCAGCACCGCGACGAGCTCTTCCTCGTCCACCGCCTCTTCCACTTCGGCTACAGGTGCAGCCGGCTCCGGCTCCGCCGCAGGCACAACCTCCGGCAGAGGCTTTTGCTTTCCCTCCGCCACCCGGGCAAAGACGCTGATCAAGGCGGCAATGATCAGGAGAGCCGCGAAAACGATGACCAGCCCCGCGACGGTGACGCCCAGCCCTTGTCCCAGAGCTCCCAACCAACCGTCCTCCGTGACCAGCCTGTCCGCCAACCGTTCGGACGCTTCCAATACTACAGTATTCATCATAGGATCGTCACCTCACTACAGTATGGTGCCATGTTTTTTGGCAGGGCCTTCCTGGCGCTTGCTGATCAGCATTCCCAGGGCAACAAGAAGGTGTTTGCGCGTCAGCGCAGGCTCGATGATATCATCGATATACCCGCGGCTGGCTGCCGCATAGGGGGAGGACAGCACCTCAAAGTCCGCCGCTTTCTCCGACAGATCAGCGCCCGCCTCCACATCCTTGGCAAACATGATACGCGCCGCCGATACGGAATTCATAATGGAAATATCAGCTGTGGGCCAGGCGTACACCACGTCCGCGCCGATATGCTTGGAATTCATGGCGACATAGGCGCTGCCATAGGCCTTTCGCAAAATCACGTTGATCTTTGGCACCGTGGCGCTGGCAAAGGCAAACGTCATCTTCGAGACCGCACCGGCCAGACCTCCGTTTTCTTCCTG
>JAHZBS010000112.1 GCA_019423265.1 Clostridiales bacterium | reverse complement strand
GAAATGTATACATCCAGTTGCTGCACGACGTGCAGCCAGCCTTTCGGCGGTGAATGGCGCGGCTGAATGCATCCACATGCCGGACAAAGTTTTCCCGGGAAAAGTCAGCCCACTCTTTCCAGTATGGATCATCCTCCTTGCGGGGGATAACGGTGATCCCAGTTTTTTCTATAAATGCAGCGGTACAGCGGTGGCAGTAACAGGGAGCGCTGGCCCAGTTTTCGCCGTCCACCCAAAAGCCGTCTACGTCATAGGTATCGATGATTTCTTCCATCTGCGGGATTAAGTACTGTTCAGTATACGCGGATAGGGGGCAGGTGGAGTCCGGATGCGGCTTTCCGTCCGGTTCAATACGCGCATACTCGGGATGCGCTTTGATGGCGGCAGTGTCCCAGACGCCGGAGTAGTGCATGATGAGAGGAATTCCCATCTTTTTTGTGGCATTGCGCCAGATTCGCAGGGAATCCTTTATGATGCCGGGGGATGCGATTCCCACCTTGGTAGGATAGCTTGTATAGCCGGGATGGCCCTTGCAGTCGCACTGAACAAAATCGGGTTTGATTTTTTCAAACTCTTGAATCAATCCTTCCTCTGTTACGTCCCGGCCGAGGACGGTATCGGTTTCTCTCGCGTGCAGATCGAAATGCAGACCGAAAAATGCATTGTCATGCCAATGATTGCCCATTTTTACACCTCATCTCTATTGTTGAATTTATAAAAGAGAGCCAACAACACTCCCGATCACACTTGCCATGCGGTGAAAGCCCAGGTCGTTGGGATGTTTTCCGTCCACGGTGCAGGCGTCCCGCTCGTCGCCCTCGAAGAGACTCTGCCCATCAAGAAAATAAATGTTGGAATCGCCGTTTTGGAGGGCATTCCGGTAGGTGGTGAGGATGACGTCCCGGCGATGGGAGTCGTCCTGCTTATTCGGGTAAAAATCAGGGCGGCCAACCAGTAGGATGGGAAGCTCTGGCCGTTGACGCCGAATTGTCTGGTAGAACGCCTCATGGGTGCTCTGTAGATGCGCTACATCCGGCGCATTATGATCATAATCCAGCACAAATACGCTCATGGGCAATTGGGCGATATACTCAGCCAGAGCCGGCTCGCCTTGGGCGCTGCCGGCGAAACCGAGATTGAGAAAATCGCAATCGTATTTCCTGGAGATTACGGCCTGATAGCTATTTCCAGGTCTGGAGGCACAGAGGCCTTGCGTGATAGATGAGCCATAGTACACCACAGGCAGGGGAAAGCGGTAGGGCTGGCCGGGCGCTAGGCTCGCATCGTCATCCAGCCCGATGTGGAGGGAGTTGACGTCGCTGTACAGGGGAAAATGAAGGAGGAGATCCCGCTCCTGCCGGCAGGGAAAGCTGTAGGAAGCCGTGTATCCGTGATCAAAGTCATTGGGTATAAAGGTGGCAGTGTACCAGTACCGAGCGCCTTTCTTGACATAGAGGTCAAATCCGCCGGAGCCACAGCGGGGCATATGAGGGATATCACTCAGGGAGGGCATGTCGCACTGAAGGGTGATGGTTTGGGAGTTGGTCTTGAATTTCACCCGTGCGCCGGCGGTATTGGTGTGAAGGGTTTGAACGCCCTCGTTGGCCTGATTGGCCACGGACAGGGGAAGCCTCCGGAATACAGGCTCTTGCCTGTAATGGTACAGTCCATAAACGGTAAAGGGGGCTTCTCTCACATCTCGAAAGATCATGAGCGGTTACTCCTTTCTCTTGGGGGTAAGGATTATTTTCGGTCTAAGCATATCACAAAGGAGCATAAAAATCTAGACAAAAAGAAAAAAGTCTTGTGTCTTGCATAATAGCCAGCCCTGCGATATAATAAATACAATGATTTGAAAGAGGATGATGACGATGCTAGCACCGAAGAAAAAGCAGTTTATCGAGTTTATGATGGAAGCGGGAGTCCTCCGCTTCGGGGAGTTTACGACCAAGAGCGGGCGGCTGACGCCCTATTTCGTCAATACCGGAAACTATAAGACCGGCGCGCAGATCGCCGCGCTGGGAACCTACTATGCCGCCCTTGTGCAGGAGACGTGTGGGGAAGAATTTGACGCCATGTTTGGCCCCGCCTATAAGGGAATCCCCTTGGTCACGGCAGCGGCGGCGGCTCTGGCGCGGGATTTTCAGATAGACAAGCCCTTCTTCTTTAACCGCAAGGAGGCGAAGGACCACGGCGAGGGTGGAAGCCTGGTGGGGTACAAGCCTACCCCCGGAGATCGGATTATCATCATCGAGGACGTCATTACGGCAGGTACCGCGGTCCGGGAGACTATGCCGATTCTGAAAGGCTGCGGGGATGTCTCAGTGAAGGATATGTTCATCTCCGTCAACCGCTGCGAGGTCGGACAGACGCCGGGCAAGACCGCCATTATGGAGGTAAAAGACGAATTCGGGATTACCGTCCATTCCATCGTCACCGTGGGGGATATTCGAGAATTCTTGAAGGAGCAGCGCTATGACGCCGGTATGTTGGCGGCCATGGACCGGTATATGGAACAGTATTGTGTGCTGTGACAAGAAAGGAGCCGGACAGTTATCGATGGCAATAAAACAACGACAGCAGAGAGTGTGAATCTTTTTGCTGTCGTTGTTCTTTAGGTTTGCCAAATCATTTATTCCAGTTCAAAAGCCCCGGTATAGAGTCGGTAGTACTGCCCTTTTTCTGCAATCAGCTTGTCGTGGTCGCCGCGCTCAATGATGCGGCCGTGATCCATAACCATGATCACGTCCGAATTTTTGACAGTGGACAGCCGGTGTGCGATGACGAAGACGGTTCTGCCTTTCATCAGGGCATCCATGCCGCGCTGCACGATGGCCTCTGTCCGCGTGTCAATGGAGGAGGTGGCCTCGTCCAGAATCATCACAGGCGGGTCGGCAACAGCGGCGCGGCTGATGGCCAGCAGCTGGCGCTGCCCTTGGGAGAGGTTGCTGCCATTTCCGGATATGACCGTGTTATATCCCTCTGGAAGGCGGGTGATGAAGTCATGGGCGCCGGCCAATTTTGCCGCCTGGATACACGCCTCGTCGGTGGCATCCAGCCGGCCATAGCGAATATTCTCCATAACAGTTCCGGAAAAAAGATTTGTATCCTGCAATACAATGCCGAGAGAACGGCGAAGATCGCTTTTCCGAATCTTATTGATGTTGATCCCGTCATACCGGATCTTGCCGTCTGCAATATCGTAGAAGCGGTTTAAGAGATTGGTGATAGTGGTTTTTCCCGCGCCCGTCGCGCCCACAAAGGCAATCTTTTGGCCGGCCTCCGCATAGAGGGTAATGTTGTGGAGAACCGGTTTATCCACCTCATAGCCGAAGTCTACGTCAAACAGGCGGACATCCCCGGCCAGCTTGGTATACGTCACGGAACCGTCGGCCTGGTGAGGATGCTTCCACGCCCAGATGCCAGTGCGCTCTTCACATTCCACCAGCGTTCCGTGTACCTCCCGGACATTCACCAGTGTGACATACCCTTCATCGACTTCCGGCGCCTCGTCCAGCAGCGCGAAGATGCGGTCCGCACCGGCAAGTCCCATGACGACGGAATTGATCTGATTGGAGACCTGATTGACGTTTCCGGCAAACTGTTTTGTCATGTTGAGGAAGGGTACGATGACGCTGATGCTGAGGGCAAGCCCTGAGATGCTCAGATTCGGAGCGCCGGATAGCAGCAACAGTCCGCCAACGAGGGCGACGATCACATACAGCACGTTGCCGATGTTATTCAGAATGGGACCGAGGGTGTTGGCATATTTGTTGGCGCGCTCAGACTCGTGAAACAGCTCATCATTGATCGCATCAAAATCAACTTTGCTGGCCTCCTCATGGCAGAAAACCTTGACGACCTTCTGCCCATTCATCATCTCTTCAATAAAGCCCTCCTCACGGCCCAGCGCGCGCTGCTGCCGGAAGAAATGGCGGGCGGAATTTCCGCCGATTTTCTTCGTGACCCAAAGCATGACGGAGACGCCGGCGAGAACCACCAGAGCAAGCCAGACGCAGTAGTAGAGCATGATGATGAAGATTGTGATTACGGTGACAGAAGAGATCAGAAGCTGGGGGAAACTCTGCGATATCATCTGGCGCAGCGTATCGATATCATTGGTGTAATGGCTCATGATGTCACCGTGGTTATGGGTATCAAAATATTGAATCGGGAGGTTCTGCATCCCGTTGAACATTTTTTCGCGCAGCTTCATGAGAGCGCCCTGGGTCATGACGGCCATCATCTGATTGTAAGCAAGGCCGGAGATCAGGGACAGGACATAAAAGAGCGCCAGGAGGCCGACCAATCCTAGGATGCGGCTTCCCACGGAACCCCAATCCCCGCTCTGCCAGCTGGATTCCACAAGGGCAATAACATTCTGCATAAAAATGGCGGGAACAGAGCTGACGACAGCGCTGAAAAGGATGCAGAAGAGCGTCAACGGCATTTTGACGGGATAGAACCCCAGCAGCGTTTTCAGCAGGCGCCGCGTGGTGCCTTTTTTAACGGATTTATTCCGCATCATAGTCACCTGCCTTATTCTGTGATGTATAGATGTCCCGATAGATATCGTTGTTTGCTAAGAGTTCCGCGTGAGTGCCAACGGCATTGATGGCGCCGCCCTCCATGACGATAATCCGATCCGCGTCCGATACGGAGGAGGTGCGCTGTGCGATGATGAGCTTCGTCGTCTCCGGGATATACTCCCGCATTGCTTTGCGGATCAAGGCGTCTGTTCTCGTATCCACCGCACTGGTGGAGTCGTCCAAAATCAGGATCTTCGGCTTTTTCAGCAGGGCCCTTGCGATGCAGAGCCGCTGTTTTTGACCGCCAGACACATTGGCGCCGCCCTGCTCAATATAGGTATCATATTTGTCCGGGAATTGCGAGATAAATTCGTCCGCCTGGGCGAGCTTGCAAGCCTGGACCATCTCCTCATCCGTGGCGTCGGGATTGCCCCATCGAAGATTTTCTTTGATCGTCCCGGAAAACAAAATGTTTTTCTGGAGGACGACGGCCACTTGATTGCGCAAGGTCTCCAGATCGTAAGCCCGGACATCTGCGCCTCCAACCTTGACAACGCCCTCGGTGGCGTCGTACAGGCGGGAGATGAGTTGAATCAGAGAGGATTTGGACGAACCGGTGCCTCCGATAATGCCAACGGTCTCCCCGGAGCGAATGTGGAGATTGATCCCGCTCAGGGCCATGCGCTCCGCTTTACGGGAATATTTAAAGCTCACATTTTCAAAGTCGATGGAGCCGTCCTGCACGCGGTAGAGCGGCTGTTCAGGGTTGGAGAGGGAGCTTTCTTCGGCGAGCACTTCGGCAATTCGCTTGCCGGACTCGCTGGCCATGGTAATCATGACAAAGACCATGGAAATCATCATGAGACTGTTGAGGATCATAAAGCTGTAGGTGAGAAGCGCGGAAAATTGTCCCACGTCCAGAGCCAGACCTCTGGAGGTAATGATAGTGTAGGATCCGTAGGACAGAACGAAGACCATGACGGTGTAGAGGCAGAACTGCATCATCGGATTGTTGAGCGCGAGAATCCGCTCCGCGCGGGTGAAATCTTGGCAGACATCCTCCGCGGCCGCGCCAAACTTTGTCTTTTCATACTCTTCCCGCACATAGGATTTGACGACCCGCATGGCCTTCACATTTTCCTGGATCGAGTTGTTGAGGGCGTCATATTTTGTAAAGACCCTGCGAAACAGAGGCATGGTCTTGCGGATGACGAGATACAGGCCAAAGGCCAGGAAAGGCGCCACGATCAGGAATATAAACGCCATTTTTCCTCCCATGACAAAGGCCATGACGAAGGCGAATAGCAGCATGAGCGGGCAGCGGATCGCCGTGCGGATGATCATCATATACGCATTTTGCACATTGGTCACATCGGTGGTGAGCCGTGTCACCAGGGAGGAGGTGGAAAAATGATCGATGTTTTCAAAGGAATAGGTCTGGATCCTATAGAACATATCCTTTCGAAGGTTTCTGGCAAGACCGCAGGAGGCAGTGGCGCAGGTGGAGCCAGCCAGGGCTCCGAACAGGAGGGACAGGCCGGCCATGAGGATGAGCACGAGCCCGTACACGGCGATGACCTTCATCTCACTGCCAGCCTTGATGCGGTTGACCAATTCTGCGATGATAAAGGGGATGATACACTCCATGACCACTTCCATGGAGACCAAAACAGGCGTTGCGATGGACGCCTTCTTATACTCCCGAATACTTTTTATAAGGACTGTCCACATTACGTTTTCGATTTCTCCTTTCTACGCGAACAAAAAAGACGAATAGTGTCTATCAACTGGATTTATGTGATATACACTACTCGTTGTCCGGGTTATCGCTCAGCAGGCGATAACCAAAAACTTCCTTTCCTATTATACCGCAGCATAGTTAAAAAATCAACTGACGAAATTTCATAATCTTTGTTCGATTGTGCCGCCCCAGTATGGTCTCATTTCAGGTCCCAGTGAAAATCATCACGATTTGTTTACAGTTCATTCATTGACAGGAGAGCTTCTCCTGTTGTATTATATATGCGTCATAATTAATATTGGAAATAATATTGCTTGTGAAGGATGCTATTCCATTGACAGGGGGGTGTCAAAATCCAGTGGAGATTGTTGAATTTAAAAATACAACGTGGGATATTTTGCGCAGCATCTCGGAGAACATGGATAAGCTTTTCCGCCCAGTGGGGGAACACTACGGATTGACCATGATGCAGGTCCGGATTCTCCTGGAGATTGGCAACAGAACGCGAACCGTGGGAAGCTTAGGCAAGAGTATAAGCGTCGCGGGCGGCAATATTTCTGCTATGTGCAAGAAACTGGAAAAGGAAGGGTTTGTCATGCGCAGCCGAGATTCGGCGGACGAGCGCATCGTCAATGTGACTCTCAGCGAGAAAGGAAAGAAAACGATCAAAATGATCGAAAAAGATTTGCAGAGATTATACGCGGAGAGCCTGGCGCAGGTGGACCAGGAGGATTTGCGGAATATGATCATAGGTTTGGAGAAATTTAACCAGATGGTGCAGAAAATGTTGAGCACTCGAAGCTAGGGGAGGTCAGCGGCAAAAAGAAGGGCCTACCGCTGGCCATTGAAACTAATTTGCCGCTGAATGCGGCGGAATGGAGGTAACGATGGACGAAGCAAGACCACCGAAGAAACCATTAATCTTTTATTATATCATTGCCATGCTTATCCTTTTGATTCTGAACGCAACGCTGATACCAAAGCTCCTGAGTGGACAGGTCCAGGAGGTGTCCTACAACCAATTCATCCAGTGGACGGAGGAGGACCGGGTTACCACTGTAGAGAAACAGGAGAACCAGATTGCCTTTATCGCCATCAACGATGAAGGAAAGGAGAAGGTCTACACCACAGGAATTTGGAGCGACGACGAAGGGTTGACACAGAGGCTTCTCGATCACAATGTGGACTTTGGAAACGTGGTTCCGCAACAGAGCTCCCCCATCATCAGCTTTTTGCTCTCCTGGATCTTTCCCATTGTAATCTTCATACTCC
>JAHZBS010000111.1 GCA_019423265.1 Clostridiales bacterium | reverse complement strand
TCGATCAAAACACTGCAACATGAGTTTGGACGTAGGTACTAAGCACATACTTTTGGCGGCAAACTGCGAAATTCTCCGCTGATCATCTGCCATAGGCGATCAGCCGCTGCCTGCCGGCTTGGGAATACAGGGATAACGCCTTATTTCTTCGGGCGCTTGGCACCGTATTTAGAACGGGCCTGCTTGCGGTTGGCAACGCCAGCCGTATCCAAGGTACCGCGGACGATATGGTAGCGAACACCGGGCATATCCTTGACACGGCCGCCACGGATCAGCACAACGCTGTGTTCCTGAAGGTTATGGCCCTCACCCGGAATATACGCCGTCACTTCGATACCATTGCTCAAACGCACACGGGCAATCTTACGCAGAGCCGAGTTCGGCTTCTTGGGCGTATCCGTCTTAACGGCCGTACAAACGCCGCGCTTCTGGGGAGCGGAGAGATCGGTGCTTCTCTTCTGCAGGGAGTTCCATCCCTTCTGCAGAGCGGGAGCTGTGGACTTCTTTTCCGCGACCTTTCTTCCCTTTCTTACCAATTGGTTAAAAGTAGGCATACTTGCACCTCCTGTCTAGATTTTGAGCGTCCATTGTCGTGTTGCAGCGGCAATAAATCGCAAATATCGCATGCGGACAGCATCGCAGGCGCTTTTGACACCCGAATCCTCTACTGGAAAAAAACCGGATATCCTCCGGTTTTCATCCGTCTAGCCATATCGCATACTGATCCAGTATATCATGATGGGTTTCATTTGTCAACGATTATTTTGACAAATTACGTGAAGAGATCGGATTCCTCCCCATCATCTACCATATACTCATCGAGCTCATCCGCCAGCTCGTCGTCAAAGGCATCATCTTCGTCGTCAAACTCAGGCAGCTTGACCGGTTCCTTCTCCTCCTGAATCGGAGGATACAGGTCCGCGTCGTCCACGCTCTTGACAAATTCCGCCCGCTGATACTGGCTCATTCCTGTTCCGGCGGGAATCAGCTTACCGATAATGACATTTTCTTTCAATCCCACAAGAGGATCGACCTTGCCCTTGATCGCCGCCTCCGTCAGAACCCTGGTGGTCTCCTGGAAGGACGCAGCGGATAAGAAGGAATCCGTCGCCAGCGACGCCTTGGTGATTCCCAACAGAATGCGCTCGCCTTTTGCCGGTTCCAACCCGTTTTCTATGGCTTCTGCGTTCTTTTCCTCAAATTCAAGGTAATCAACCAGGCTGCCCGGCAGCAGATTGGTCCCGCCGTTTTCCTCTATTTTGATCCGCTTCAGCATCTGCCGCACGATGATTTCGACGTGCTTATCGTTGATATCAACGCCTTGCAGGCGGTACACACGCTGGACTTCCTGAATCAGATAATCCTGGACCGCTTCAAGCCCTTTGATCTTTAGAATATCATGGGGATTGACGGAACCTTCCGTCAGCTCGTCGCCCGCTTCCACAAACTGCCCGTCCTTGACTTTGAGGCGCGCGCCGTATGGGATCATATAGGCTTTCGATTCTTTTGTCTCCGGGTTCGTCACGACGATCTCCCGCTTCTTGCGGGTCATATTCTCCGTTATCTCGCCGCCAAACTCAGAAATGATGGCGAGACCGCGGGGTTTTCTGGCTTCAAAGAGCTCCTGCACACGGGGAAGACCTTGGGTGATATCATCGCCAGCGATACCGCCGGTGTGGAAAGTACGCATGGTCAGCTGCGTGCCAGGTTCTCCGATAGACTGGGCGGCCACAATTCCGACTGCCTCTCCCATGCGGACAGGGCGCCCGGTGGACATATCCGCGCCGTAGCATTTGGCACAGACGCCTAATTTCTGCTTACAGCTCAGCATGTTCCGGATGTGAACCTTTTTAATGCCCGCGTCAATGATTTTTTGCGCCTGCCGCACCGTGATCATGGTATCCTCTTCCACCAGGACTTCTCCCGTCTCCGGATGCCGAATCTCATCGATGGACCAACGGCCCGTGATTCTCTCTTCCAGCGGCTCGATGACCTCGTCTCCATCCATAAAGGCCGCTACCCATACGCCCTCCGGCTTTTCATGATCGCGGCAGCAGTCCTCGGCGCGGATGATAATATCCTGGGATACATCCACAAGACGTCTGGTCAGATATCCGGAGTCAGCTGTCCGCAGCGCGGTATCCGCCAATCCCTTTCTCGCTCCATGGGCTGAGATGAAGTACTCCAGCACATCAAGGCCCTCCCGGAAATTGGACTTGATTGGCAGCTCAATGATATCTCCCGATGGATTGGCCATAAGGCCGCGCATTCCGGCCAACTGTTTCAGCTGGTCATTGGAGCCTCGAGCTCCGGAGTCAACCATCATATAGATGTTATTGTCCTTGCCCAAGCCATCCAACAGCATGTCGGTAATCTTGCGAATTGTCTCTGTCCAGATGTTGATGATTCGGTCGTGGCGCTCTTCGTCCGTGAGGAATCCTCGCTTAAAGTTTTTCAGCGTCCGCTCCACTTCTTTTTCGGCTGCCGAAATCAGTTCCGGTTTCTTTTCCGGAACTACCATATCCGATACGGAAACTGTGATCGCGCCCTTAGTGGAGTACCGGAATCCCAGTGATTTGATATCATCCAGGATCGTAGCCGTCTCCGTGATACCATGGACATCGATACACTTCTGCAATATCTTCTGCAACTGCTTTTTCCCCACCAGGAAGTTGATCTCATAGTCCAAGAAACTCTCCGGTCGATTGGGGTCGCGTTCCACATAGCCGAGATCCTGGGGGATCCGCTCATTCAAAATGATTCTTCCCACTGTAGTCTTCAGCATTCCCGTGACCTTGGCTCCGTCTACCGTCACCGTCCGGCGGATCGTAACCGGAGCGTGCAAGGTCAGCTCTCCGTTGTCATAGGCAAGGATGGCCTCATTCTTATCTTTGAATATGCGGCCGCTCCCCTTGTCCGTCTCCCTCTCCATGGTAAGATAGTAGATGCCTAATACCATATCCTGGGACGGAACCGTAACCGGAGCGCCATCCGACGGCTTTAACAGATTATTGGTGGATAGCAACATGAACCGGCACTCCGCCTGCGCCTCCACCGACAGCGGAACGTGGACTGCCATCTGGTCTCCGTCAAAGTCCGCATTATACGCGGTACAGACCAGCGGGTGAAGCTTGATGGCCTTGCCCTCCACCAGCGTCGGTTCAAATGCCTGAATTCCCAGGCGATGCAGTGTTGGGGCGCGGTTTAGCATAACCGGATGCTCCTTGATGACATCCTCCAGCACGTCCCATACCTCGGACTGAAGGCGCTCCACCATCCGCTTCGCAGACTTGATATTGTGCGCCAGTTCCTTTTCAACCAGTTTCTTCATGACGAAGGGTTTAAATAATTCGATGGCCATCTCCTTCGGCAGACCGCACTGATAGATCTTAAGCTCCGGACCTACGACGATAACGGAACGCCCAGAATAGTCAACACGCTTGCCGAGAAGGTTTTGCCTGAATCGCCCCTGTTTCCCCCGCAACATATCGGACAGGGATTTCAAAGCGCGATTTCCAGGCCCCGTCACCGGGCGGCCGCGGCGGCCGTTGTCGATAAGAGCGTCAACCGCTTCCTGCAACATTCGCTTCTCATTGCGCACAATGATATCCGGGGCGCCGAGATTTAACAGCCGGCGGAGGCGGTTGTTTCGGTTGATGACCCGGCGGTACAGATCGTTCAGGTCCGACGTGGCGAAACGGCCGCCGTCCAGCTGCACCATCGGGCGCAGATCCGGAGGAATCACCGGCACCGCGTCTAAGATCATCCACTCGGGACGGTTTCCCGATTGCAGGAAAGACTCCAGCACTTCCAAGCGCTTGATGATACGGATTCTCTTCTGCCCGGAGGTATTGGCCAACTCTTCCTTCAGCATGGCCGTTTCCTTTTCCAGGTCGATGGCTTCCAGCAACTCTTTGATCGCCTCAGCCCCCATCCCTGCTCGGAATCCGTCTCCATATTTATCGTATGCTTCCCGGAACTCTCTCTCCGTCAAAAGCTGCTTATGCGCAAGACCTGTGTCTTTCGCATCGAGGACAATATACGAGGCAAAGTACAGCACTTTTTCCAGCGCGCGGGGTGGAATGTCCAAGATTAGTCCCATTCGGCTGGGAATCCCTTTGAAGTACCAGATATGGGATACGGGAGCCGCCAGCTCGATATGCCCCATCCGCTCACGCCGAACTTTCGATTTCGTGACCTCGACGCCGCAACGGTCGCAGATAACGCCTTTATAGCGTATTCTCTTATATTTGCCACAGTGGCATTCCCAGTCCTTGTTGGGGCCAAAAATGCGCTCACAGAATAAACCGTCGCGCTCCGGCTTCAAAGTTCTGTAGTTGATTGTCTCCGGCTTCTTCACTTCTCCGTGGGACCACTCGCGGATCTTTTCAGGTGAAGCAAGGCCAATTTTGATCGCGTCAAATTGTATCGATTTATCGCTGGTGTTTACAGCCATAGCGAAGCAGCGCCCCTTTCTTATTTTTCATCCTCAAATAGCGAATCGTCCAACGAATCCCCGTCGGCTATCTGGAATCCCGAATCCTCAAAATTTGGATTCTCAAAATCGAGCTCTTCCAAAGCCAACTCATCCAAATCCGAATCAAAATCATCCACCGGGGCCTCGCCTCCCGCGTAACCAGGCGCATGATCCACGTCCTCCAGGCCTTCCAGGTTGACATTCAGCTCCTGTACCTCATCGTCGATGTCCTCCTGAATCTCAACCTCCTGGGCGTCTTCCGTCAGCACGCGGATATCCAGTCCTAGGGACTGTAATTCTTTGAGCAGAACCTTAAAGGATTCCGGCACACCGGGCTCTGGGATGTTCTCACCCTTGACAATGGCCTCGTAGGTCTTGACACGCCCCACGATATCGTCGGACTTGACAGTCAAAATCTCTTGAAGGGTGTATGCCGCGCCGTAGGCTTCCAACGCCCACACCTCCATCTCTCCGAAACGCTGGCCGCCGAACTGAGCCTTTCCGCCCAGCGGCTGCTGCGTAACCAGAGAGTAAGGACCCGTGGAACGGGCATGGATCTTATCGTCAACCAGGTGATGCAATTTTAGATAGTACATATAGCCCACCGTGACGTGATTATCAAAGTATTCCCCTGTGCGGCCATCCCGAAGGGGAATTTTTCCGTTTCGATTAATCGGAACGCCCGCCCATTCTTCTCTGTTGTCATAGTTCTCCTGGAGATACTCCATAACGTCAGGATGCAAGGTATTCTCATATTTATCCACAAATTCATCCCAGGACTTGTTGACGTAGTCATTCGCCAGCTCGAGGGTATCCATAATATCAAATTCATTGGCTCCGTCAAAGACAGGCGTTGCAATTCGGATGCCAAGGGCCTTCGCCGCAAGCCCCAAGTGGACCTCAAGGACCTGCCCGATGTTCATACGCGATGGAACGCCCAGCGGATTCAAAACGATATCCAGGGGCCGGCCATTTGGCAGAAATGGCATATCCTCCACCGGCAGAATTCTGGATACGACGCCCTTATTCCCGTGGCGTCCGGCCATCTTGTCACCGACGGAGATCTTCCTCTTGTGGGCAATATACACCCGGACCAGCTGATTGACGCCCGGAGACATCTCATCCCCGTTTTCCCTCGTGAAAATCTTCATGTCCACGATGATACCCTCTTCACCGTGGGGAACCCGAAGAGACGTATCCCGGACCTCTCTGGCTTTTTCTCCAAATATCGCCCTGAGAAGACGTTCTTCCGCTGTTAGTTCCGTCTCACCCTTTGGGGTCACCTTTCCCACAAGGATATCGCCCGCGTGAACCTCCGCCCCGATGCGGATGATTCCGCGCTCGTCCAAATCTTTCAAAGCGTCGTCGCCCACATTGGGGATGTCCCGCGTGATCTCTTCCGGCCCTAGCTTCGTGTCCCGCGCCTCTGTCTCGTATTCCTCTATGTGGAGAGATGTATAGACATCCTCCGCCACCAGACGCTCACTCAGCAAAACCGCGTCCTCATAGTTATAACCTTCCCAGGTCATAAAGCCGATCAGGGCATTCTTTCCCAGAGAAAGCTCGCCATTGTCGGTGGACGGCCCGTCGGAGATAGCCTCGCCCTCCTCGACGCGCTGCCCCTTGCGGACAAGAGGTCTCTGGTTAAAGCAAGTGCTCTGGTTTTGCCTTTTGAATTTTAATAATTTATACGTGTCCTTCGTGCCGTCGTCACAGCGAATCACAATCTTCACTGCGGACACGGATTCCACAACACCCGCATGTTTCGCTAAGATACAGGAGCCAGAGTCCACTGCGGACTTGTATTCCATACCGGTTCCCACAACAGGCGCTTCTGTCACGAGAAGAGGAACCGCCTGGCGCTGCATGTTGGATCCCATCAGAGCCCGGTTGGCATCGTCATTTTCAAGGAAAGGGATCAGGGAGGTGGCCACGGAGAATACCTGCTTCGGCGATACGTCCATCAGGTCGATCTCCATGTCGTCCATCTCAATATTATCATCGCGGTAACGCCCTGTAACACGCTTCTTCTTGAAATGTCCCTCGCTGTCCAGCGCCTCATTCGCCTGTGCTACGCGGTAATTTTCCTCTTCGTCCGCCGTTATATAGACAACCTCGTCGGTCACAACGGGAAGATCGCCTGACTTGTCAATCTTCCGGTAAGGCGCTTCGATAAATCCATACTTATTGATGCGGGCGTAGGTCGCCAAGGAGTTGATCAATCCGATATTGGGACCTTCCGGCGTCTCGATGGGGCACATTCTTCCGTAATGGGAGTGATGGACGTCTCGAACTTCAAACCCAGCCCGTTCACGGGAGAGGCCGCCCGGCCCAAGGGCTGACAGACGCCTCTTGTGCGTCAACTCGGCCAGCGGATTATTCTGATCCATAAACTGCGACAGCTGTGAGCTTCCAAAAAACTCTTTGACTGCCGCTGTAACGGGGCGGATATTGATGAGCGCCTGCGGCGTCACCACTTCCAGGTCCTGGGTTGTCATGCGCTCCCGCACAACGCGCTCAAGGCGAGCCAGTCCAATGCGGAACTGATTCTGCAAGAGTTCTCCAACGCAGCGAATCCGGCGATTGCCCAGATGGTCGATGTCATCCACATTTCCAATCCCGTAGTCCAAGTTTAGATTATAATTGATAGAAGCCATGATGTCTTCGAAGGTAATATGCCGCGGGACTAACCGGTAGGACTCCTTCTTCAACATGGCCTTTAGCTCGTCACCCTCCAGCTGCATATCCAGAATTTCTTCTAGAACCGGATAGTAAACCAGCTCTCCGATCCCCGCCTCATAGAGTTCCTCATCGGTCAAGTCCAGATGGGCATGGATGTCAACAGCCAGATTGCTGAGAATCTTAATCTTTTGGTCCTCTTTCGTGACCCATATATAGGAGATACCTGCGTTCTGGATCGTGTCGGCCAGAGCCATGTCGATTCTGACGCCGGCGGTAGCAAGGAGTTCCCCTGTGGAGGCATCCACCACGTCCTCGGCCAGTGTCAAGCCATTGACGCGATTGCGAAGCGCTAGTTTTTTGTTAAATTTATAGCGTCCGACTCTTGCCAGATTATACCGTT
>JAHZBS010000110.1 GCA_019423265.1 Clostridiales bacterium | reverse complement strand
ATGCCTCAGAACTATGAGGAGCAGTTGGACCTGTCTCAATCGCCTCTGGAATGGCTCTCGAAGACGGGTGATAAGGAGGAGACCACCCAGATTCGCACCTACCTTGGCAGTATGCGGTACACGCCCGACGAGATGTTTCATCCCATGGAGGAGCTGTCCGGAGGCCAGAAGGCGAAAATCTTATTTCTCAGCATGATCCTCTCCGGCGCCAACGTGCTGCTGTTAGATGAGCCGACCCGGAACTTCTCTCCCCTCTCCGGCCCTGTCATACGGCAAGTGCTAAAAAACTTCGGCGGGTCTATTATCAGCGTCTCCCATGACCGAAACTTTATCCAGGAGGTAGCGGACACGGTATATGAGCTCAGCGAGCAGGGGCTGCGGCAGATACGGACGCCTCTATGATATCCCTCTCTGTGTAAAATCCAGCAGTTCTCTCCGCTGTCCCCGGGACCGCGACGCGGCCGCCTGGTTGCGGTACACGGCCTTCCACCTCTGAAAGTCCCAGCCCGCCAGAAACATCTGCGCGGCCTCCCTGCCATTTTGGTAGAGCGCCGCGCTCTCCTCCCGGGTGACATCAAAATCCGTTGCACTCAAGAGCTTTTTCCCCGCCTCAGTTTCCACCGTGGCGGATATGGCCACCGTCCTCTGAAAATCCCCCCTGGAGGTTGAAATATATCGCTGGTCCAGGGAATCAACGGCGGTGGATACAATGGACGTTAGGTAGCTGAACACATTCATCTTGTCGGTATCTCTGTGCGCTTCCCCGCCGGGGCCGTCAACAAACTTGAACCCGAAGACCGGCCGCTCAGGATCGCTCTTGCCATCATCCAAGATCCACATGGGATAATTGCTGAGAAGACCGCCGTCTACAATGTAGTGGACCTTTCCGCTCTTATCCTTCAATTTCACCGGCTCATAAAAAAGCGGGATGCTCATACTCATGCGAACCGCCTTTGCAATGCTGAAGCGATCCGGATCATCGCAGAAAGCGCTTAAGTCCTCGGGAAATACAAGGAGCTTTCTGTCCGTCAGGTCGGAAGCTGTCACATGGAGCCTGCACCCGTCGTCCCCCGGTTGGGGCGAGCGCCGGATATCGCCGAAAGTCGTTTTACCTTTTTTCTGTAAAAGCCCGTGCAGCCAATTTTCAAAATAGCTGGCGCTGTATATCCCATAGTCAAACAGGATTTCAATGAGCTTTCCAAAAACGCCCAGGCGGTCGAGGAAGCTTTCCTGCCGGAATTTCAAGTAATCCGTGTTTTCCATAATGGTCTTAAGCTCTGCGCAGGTGTACCCGGCTGCTATGAGGGACGCGATAATTGCGCCCGCCGACGACCCCGCAACGCTTTCAAATGTATAACCCTCTTCCTCAAAAACGCCAGCCGCTCCGGCGTGTCCGATACCCCGTATACCGCCGCCCTCGAATACGGCATTCGCTTTGATCGCCAAAAAAATCACCCCGTAGCAATATATGCCGGGGTGATTGCGTTATTTCCTGAAAGCTGAAAACAGCCCCTTTTTCTCATACGGCTCCTTGGCCACCGCCACAACCTCATATCCCGTTTTGCCGATGGCGTCCCTGAGATCCTGCTCCTCAATATCATCTTCAGAGAGAATGACCGTCTGCTTTTTGCTGTGGGAGGATGTGACCTTCTTCACAGCAAATGCCCGCCTGATGGCATCGTTCACATGGGCCTCACACATGCCGCACTGCATACCCTCAACCTGTAACGTGATCTTGACCATGATAATCGCTCCCCTTCCAAATTGGTTTCGCTTCCACATAGCCGCCTTAGTTAGCAACTCCTAACTATCTTGTATAATACCATCGGATAGCTGTTTTGTCAATCCGCGATTAAAACAGCTATCCCAGACGATCTTATTTCATGTTGGCAAATCGCTCCACTGCCTTTGTGAAACTTTGGATCGTTTTATCCGCGTCACCGTGTTCAATACCATCGCGGACGCAATGATTTATGTGCCCCTCCAATACGACCTGCCCTACCTTGTGAAGCGCTGACTTTGCCGCATTGATTTGCGCAAGGACATCCTCACATGGTATATCCTCATCTACCATTCTGTCGATTGCCTGTACCTGACCGATAATTTTGCTCAATCTGCGGTGCAGATTGTCCGCATCCATGCATTGTCTCATCATTCCGCCTCCGTATGCATTAAGGGGTATGTATATATTATATGGAGCTCCTGATAGGTTGTCAAGTGTGAACCCCATCCTATTCCAACCGGGTTTTGGTTTCTTGGCCTGACCTATGGCATTTACATGAATGTCTCAGGCTTTCGTTTTTGGTATCCGATGGTAAAGCTCTATCTCATCTTCGGAAAGTGTGATGAGAGCTTTTCCATTAACTATACGGCCCAGATCCCAGGGGATGTTGACCAAGGCTGGTTTATGTTTTTCGTCACCTTGTTTAATCACCTGTATTGGTTTTCTGGCGCAACCCTTGGCGGCATCTTCGGATCTCTGATCCGCTTCAACACAGAAGGGCTGGACTTCGTTATGACAGCCATGTTTGTTGTGATTTTTGTGGAGCAATGGCTGAAAGAAAAACGGCATACCAGCGCCATCATTGGGATTGGCGTTTCCCTGGTATGCCGGATTGCCTTTGGCTCCGATGCCTTTATTATCCCAGCTATGCTTGGGATTCTCGCAGTTTTGACTCTTTTGCGCCGGCCGCTTGAGAAGGGGGACGCAAAACAATGACATTGTCACAACAGCTTATTACGATTGGCATGGTCTTCCTAGGAACCGTGTTAACGCGCTTTTTGCCGTTCCTGCTCTTTCCCGCTGGAAAGCCCACCCCAAAATACATTCAGTACCTCGGAAAGGTCCTGCCTGCTGCGGTATTTGGCCTATTAGTCGTCTATTGCCTGAAAAATGTAAGCATATTTGCCGGCAGCCACGGCATCCCAGAATTGCTGGCCATTGTCGTCGTAGTCGCACTTCACCTGTGGAAACGGCAGATGCTTTTGTCAATCGCAGGCGGAACCGTCTGCTATATGTTGCTGATACAATTTATCTTTTAAGGTTTACTCACGGGGCTTTTTCTCCGGGTCCGCCGGCGGCTCGACTTTTTGGGCTTTCCGGATTCTCCGGGTCCGCACAATCCTCCGAAGAAGTAGGACACAGAGAACAATCGCTGCCGCCCAGATGAGCAAGTAGGGGAGATTGACGACAAACCAAACGGCAAAATTTTCAGCCCCTCGGGCAATGGAATGCATCGTATTGGACAAGCCGTTTTTCATTCTCGTCCATACGGAGGGCCGTGCCTCCACTTCCACCAATCGCTCCACTTCCGCGATATTCATGGTGACGTAGCTGTACTCCACCTGATTGTCGTAGGTCCGCAGCTGCGACATATACGTGTCCAGCTCGTAGCGCACTTCTGTAAGGCGGCTCTCCAGGGCAATGATCGCGTCCAGTGAATCCGCCTGTTCCAGCAGCGCCATTAACCGCTCCTGCTCCACCTCCAGCGCCTTGATCCGGCTCTCGGTATCGGTGTACGCCAAGGTCACATCCTCCACCGTCTCCTGCTTATTGGCAATCACGGCGGCGGCGCCCACCACCGAGATAAAAGCATCCACTTGGTCCTTGGGAATTCTGGCCACCATATATGCGTACCGGTTTCCACCGCCGTAGTAGCCGTTATTTTGGATCTCTGACGTCTCCAAGTATCCTTCCATCTCGCTCACCGTCTGTACCAGTGAGGAAAGCAGAGACTCAAATTCCTTTGTCTGCACGTCCATGGTAATGCGGCGGATGCGCTTACGACCGTCGTCGGGTATGGGCACCGTCACGGTCTGATCGCCTTCCAATACCTCCCCCGTCTCCCCCGGCGCCGTATCGGAAGTGTACATGTTGGTACTTCCCCCGTTCTCTCTCTCGGAGGCTGTGTCAGATTTATTGGCACTTCCGCAGGCCGAAATCAGGGCACAGACAAGGGCAATGCATACAAGGCTGGCGATCCATCTCTTCATTTTCATATTCGTTCATCTCCTCTCTGCTTATATATGTATCGGTGGAGAGAAAAGGTAACCCTCTGTCCGGCTATTCTTTTTGAATTTCCTTAGCAAATTCTTTCGGCCCAATGCCGTATTCCGCCTTGAAAGCGCGATAAAAATTGGAGTAGTCGCCAAACCCGCAATGGCAATAGGCATCCGTGGGATTGGCCCCCGCCAGGAGAAGCTGTTTTGCCATGATAAGCCGCTTCTGTATGATGTATCGGTACGGCGATGTCCCCACGAGCCGTTTGAACTCTCTGGATAGGTGATATTTGCTGATATAAAATTGTTCCGCCAGATCATCCAGTGAAATATCGTCCCCTGCATTCTCGTTGATATAGGATAGAACTTTTGAGATAACAGCCTCGGAAGGATCGAGCGCTTCATAGCGCCGCCCCCGGCTTCGGCTGTAAAGCACCTGGCGGTTCAGCTCGATGAGTAGCAGGGTGAGCGCCGCCTCCGACGCCGCCTCGGAACCAAATTCTTCTCCATATGTTTCCTGGTGCAGCAGTTCCATAATGTTGGAGATCCGCTGCCGGGTGATGGCGTCCACGCGCAGCAGATTGGTGTATTCCGGCTCGTAGATGTCAAAACAGCGGTCCAGGACGCAATCCGGCCGGGAAAGCCGGTCGATGCAAGATTTGCTCACCCAGAGAACAATTCGCTCATAACTGTGCTTCTCTTTGGCAATAATAGGTTGATGAAGCTCCAACGGCGAGATCAACAGAATATCGCCCGGCTGCAAAGGGTATGTTCTGTTTTCCACCCGATAACTCACTTTGCCTGACAAAAAGAAATAGATTTCATAAAAATCATGGTGATGCATGGCGACCTCACTCAAGTAGGAATCCCGGTAGTGATGGATCTCATACGGTATTCCCACTTCCATCTGCTGCCGCCGGCTGAAAGGATGAATCGCTGTCTTCAACGTCTGGTCCTCCTCTCGAAAGCAGCCTTTCAAAATATTCCACAGTATAGAGGATACAGCAAGATCCGCAATATGTCAAGCAAGTAAAGCATTTTATATTGTATATTTTTGCAGTATGCTAAATAGTAGAGCGATCGCATGTTTTTTAGAAGGAGGTATATCATGAAATTATCATTTCGCTGGTACGGCAGCGATGATCCGGTGACACTGAATCATATCCGCCAGATCCCTAATATGCACAGCATTGTAACGGCTGTCTATGACGTTCCCCCTGGAGAATTGTGGAGCCGGGAGAGCATCTCCGCATTGAAGCAGGAGGTTGAGTCGGCGGGCCTTCATTTTGAAGTTATCGAAAGCGTACCCGTCCATGAGGATATCAAGCTGGGCAAGCCTTCCCGTCAACAGTATATCGAGAATTATAAGGAGAATATCCGGCGGTTGGGCGAAGCTGGCATTCGCTGTATCTGCTATAACTTTATGCCGGTTTTTGACTGGACGCGGACTCAGCTGGACAAGGAGCTGCCCGATGGCTCCAACGCTCTAGTCTATTATAAAGAACAGCTTGAAAAGATGGATCCTTTGACCGGGGAACTGTCTCTGCCCGGCTGGGATTCTAGCTATACGAAAGAAAGTCTGGCGGCCGTTTTTGCTGAGTACAGCAAAATCACGGAGGAAGATTTGTGGGAGAATCTCCGGTATTTCTTATCGGAAATCATACCCGTCGCCGCGGAGGCCGACGTCAAGATGGCCATCCACCCGGATGATCCGCCATGGCCGATTTTTGGGCTCCCCCGCATTATAACCTGCGAGGCGAACGTGGACCGATTCCTGAAGCTGGTTGACAGCCCTTACAACGGCTTAACCCTCTGCACAGGCTCTCTCGGCTGCACTAAAGCCAACGACATGGTACATTTAGTGGATAAATACTCCGCAATGGGACGGATTCATTTCATGCACGTGCGCAACGTAAAGATCCTCGACGATGGAAGCTTTGAGGAGAGCGCGCATTTCTCTGCCTGCGGCTCTCTTGATATTGTGGCGATCATGAAAGCGCTCTATCAAAATGGTTTCGACGGCTATGTGCGGCCTGACCACGGGCGTATGATCTGGGGCGAGACCGGCAAGCCAGGTTATGGTTTGTTCGACAGAGCGCTGGGGGCTTCGTATATCAATGGTATCTGGGAAACACTGCAAAAATTAGGATAGGAGGCATTTTCTATGAAATTACCTTTTCAAATTGATTTATCTGGGAAGACGGCTGTGGTGACAGGCGCCGGCGGCGTTCTCTGCAGTATGTTTGCCAAGGTGCTGGCGGAATGCGGCGCAAAGGTTGCCCTGTTGGATCTGAATCAGGAGGCCGCTCAGGTCTTTGCGGATGAAATCACAGCTTCCGGCGGCCAGGCGAAGGCCTACAAAGCGAATGTCCTGGACAAGGCGATTATGGAGGAGGTCCATCAGCAGGTTATGGCGGACTTCGGTCCCTGCGATATTCTGATCAATGGCGCCGGCGGGAATAATCCCCGGGCTAACACCACGAATGAATACTATATGCCCGGCGATATCGACAAGGACATTGTGACCTTTTTCAATTTGGACGACGCGGGCGTGCAGTTCGTGTTTAACTTGAATTTTCTTGGCACCTTGATCCCCACGCAGGTCTTTGCGAAGGATATGATCGAGCGTCCCGGGTGCAATATCCTGAACGTATCTTCCATGAACGCCTTCACCCCTCTCACGAAGATCCCCGCTTACTCTGGCGCAAAGGCTGCCATCAGCAACTTTACCCAGTGGCTGGCGGTGCATTTTTCCAAGGTCGGAATTCGGGTCAACGCCATGGCCCCCGGCTTCTTCGTCACCAAGCAGAACGAGAAGCTTCTGTACAATGACGATGGGACGCCGACGCCGCGAACCGATAAAATCTTGGCCGCAACCCCCATGGGCCGATTCGGGGAATCGGAAGAGCTGGTGGGCACACTGTTATATCTGTTGTGCAATGAAGCGGCCGGTTTCGTCACCGGCGTGGTGATCCCCGTTGACGGCGGATTCAGCGCATATTCAGGCGTTTAATCGGTTTTCTCTCTCTGATGGCGTAATAAAATAAAGAGGGTGTCGCAATATCAAACACTTGCGGCACCCTCTTGCTATCTTATCGGAAGTTCTTATCTCTTGACCTGCGCCGGATCGTTCTCCCACAGCATTCCCCATTTGTCCACTGGCACACATGGCTCCGAGAACTCGACTTTGACCACCGTAGGCATCGCCGGGTCCACCATATCGGGGGTCATATGGATCCAAAAGCATCCATACTTTCCATCAAAAAATTCCTGGATCCGGAGTTCCTGACCGCTGGACAGAATGCTTGCTCTCGTGTAGGGCGTGTCCACCCCTTTCACCATGATCCCTTCCCGCGGGATGTCGTGTACAAACAGATAGAGCGTCCTTCTGTCATGGCTGAATACGCTGCCTCCCCCATAGAACCGCCTGTCAAGCCCCTGCTCTGACTCATAGATCGCCTCTTCATTCTTCCGGATGAACTCTCCCACCCGGAGAAGAACCTCCTCCTGGCGCTCGTCAATGGTCCCATCTTCCCGGGGGCCTATATCCAAAAGCATATTGCCTCCCAGCGACAGAATATCACAGA
>JAHZBS010000011.1 GCA_019423265.1 Clostridiales bacterium | reverse complement strand
CACGGGTATCCGGTCATGAAGGAGGCAGCCCAGTTCTACCTGGATATGCTGGTGGAGGACCAGGACGGATATCTGATCTGCGCGCCGTCCACATCCCCGGAGAACTCCTTTTACCTCCCCGATGGCAGACGCTGCTCCGTCTCCCAGACCAGCACTATGACCATGGGGATCATCAAAGAGCTATTTGGCAACTGTATTCAGGCCAGCGAGATCCTGGGGGTGGACGAGGCATTCCGATCGGAATTGGAGGAGACCCTCCCCAAGCTGCTGCCCTTTAAAACAGGAAGCCAGGGACAACTGTTGGAGTGGTATGACGAGATGGAGGAAACAGAGGTTCATCATCGCCACGTATCACATCTGTATGCCTTACATCCGGCTCACCTGATCTCTCCCAGAAAGACGCCGGAGCTGGCGGAGGCCTGCCGTAAGACTCTGGAAATCCGGGGAGATGACGGAACGGGCTGGAGCCTGGGCTGGAAGATCAACTTCTGGGCGCGGCTGGGGGATGGAAATCGCGCTCTGCGCTTGATCCGGAGACAGCTACGGCTTGTCGGTGATGGAAACGTCAACTATGGAGCGGGAGGCGGTACGTACTCCAATCTCTTCGACGCGCACCCGCCATTTCAGATCGATGGAAATTATGGCGCGGCCAGCGGAATCGCGGAGATGCTGCTACAGTGTGAAGACGGCAAGCTCCTACTCCTGCCCGCCCTCCCGGATGAATGGAGGGAAGGGTCTGTCAAGGGCTTACTGGCAAAGGGAAATATAACCGTGGACCTGGCCTGGTCGGAGGGAAAGCTCACGGAATGCCATTTGCACGGCGCTCCGGCAACGGTTTCCGTAATCTGCCAGGGTCGTGAGTGGAAGGTTACTGTCCAGCCGTAACAGGATTACATGGAAAAGGACTGGCGCCGCCAGATAAGGAAGTCATTATGCAGGATACGGTGCAGCTCCCTAATGGGAGCTGCACCGTATCTTTTTATAGTTTGCGAAAGTCTGTTGGAGAAAAGCCTGTCTGTTCTTTAAAGCGCTGCGAGAAATAAAATAGATCGTGAAATCCGGTGAGCGAGGCAATGTCCGCGATCTTTTCATCGGTGGTCTTCAGCAGCACTTTGGCATGGTCAATCCGGGCCTTGGAGACGTACTGCATGGGGGATACGCCGAGATTTTGTTTGAAAAAACGGATAAAATAATTGGGATGAAAGTGAACCAGGGAGGCCAGTGTCTCCAGCGTGATCTCCTCCGAAAGGTGCATGTTCACGTACTCCACGACGGCGGACAGCTTCTCCGCCACATCGTCGTTGGGACAGGTGACGGCGGCCGCTGCGTCCAGATAGGTGGCTAAAATCTCCGTGGCGACGCTGCGCGCATGTAGGCGCGAGGTGTACGTCTCATGGGACATGGCTTCTATGAGCGATTGAAAGAGGCCGACGAGGGGAGCTGGGTCGGAGATCGTGACACAGAGAGGAGTCTGGATCAGATCGAAGAGGTTACGGCTTCCCACCTTTGCGTGGAAGTGACACCAGTATTTGTAATAGGGAGGGCCGTCCGTCGTGCGATACGATTGCTGAAGACCGGCGGGCATGAGGAAGAGCTGGCCGGCCGTTGGATGATAGACTTGCCCGGCGACGGTCAATTCGCCTTCGCCTTTTAGAATATAGTAGAATTTGTTGTAGGAAGGGACGTAATTTAAATCCTGCCAGTTTCCTGTACATTGTGTCAGGGAAGCGGTTACCACACTGACATTGCATTCTTCCAGACAGTTATCGATGTAGTGCATTTCGTCATACCCCTATGATAGTTTGCGGTTTTGTCCACTTCTATTTTACAGCAGATCTGGCAGAATGAAAAGATACAAGTTCAATTTTTCACAGAGATTTCCGAAAGTCGCTGGGTGAGGCGCCGTAATGCTGTTTAAAGGCTTTGCTCAGATGAAAGGGACTGGAATATCCGAGATCGAAGGCCAGTTCGCCTATGGTTTTGGTTGTATTTTGCAGGTAGTAGGCCGCATATTCCATCCGGATCTGTTGGATGTAGCGGGAAGGGGAGCGCCCCGTACACCGCAGAAAGCTTGTCTGTAGCGTGCGCTGATGGATACACAGATGTTTTGCCAAGGAGGCAACGGTTACATCCCGCAGATGGAGGCGGATATAGGAGTCTGCCTGCTGTACGCGATCCAGGAATAGAAGGCGATCCGCGTCCTGGCGGTGGCGCTCCGATGCCAAGGCATACTCCAGGTACGCGAGAAAGAGGGAGGATGCGGCAAGGTGATCTTCTGATTTCATGAAGCGAAGACTTTCGTGACACAGAATCCGCAGTGTGGCATCGTGGGGTACATGATAATAGCCTGGGGAAAAGGGGGCGGGACATGGGCAGGTGAATTCAAACCACCAGAATTCCCACACGGGTCCCGGACAGCGATAGTAAAAATCCGTACTCGACTGAAAGAGGAGAAGGTCGCCGGCGGCCAGATTGTAGACCTGCTTATCCAGCCGCAGCTGACCTGAGCCGCCAATGGTGTGGAGCATTACCCAATGATCGTCCACGGGGATATGGGCCACATTGTACGATTCGTCGGCTTGTACATAGTAAATATTCATTACGCCGGCCGGCCCTGACATGACAGGGGCGTGGGTGCAGCAGTAGTCAGTAAACATTGGGAACCTCCGAAATATATATATTTTCGTCTGTTTCTGCCATGTTTTTTTCTGAGCAGATGCGGTATTGTATATCGTATCACTATAGTATCACGGAGGATTTGGACATGCAAGACAATTTGACGCAGGCAGTGAAAAAAATGCGTGCTTTCTACGATATTACGCCTGACGCGCCGATCTATCAGAAAGAGTTTGGCTATTATGTATTGGATCGCTGGATTCAGGAGGGGTACCTTAAACCGAGAAGCGAGGTTCCCGACTATGAGCGGTATCTTCAGGACATCTTCGGCTATGATGAGCCGGCGACGGTGGCCCTGCTGGGAGCCGGGTGGACGGAGGGCGCTCTATACCCGGCCTTTGAGGTAAAGGTGCTGGAGGACCGGGGGAAATATGAGCTGGTCCAGGATACTTCGGGGCGCAGCGTGCTGTGCTTTAAAGGGCGCCGCAGCGGGTTTATGCCGGAATATGTGGATCACCCTGTCAAGGATTTTCGCACGTGGGAAGAGTGTGTGAAATGGAGGCTGAACCCCAAAACAGAGGGACGGATGGAGCGGCAGAAGGGGGAAATCCAAGCGGCCATTGCAGGCGCGGGAGAGGGAAAATTCATTGTCCAACGCTCGGTGGGAGGCTATATGTATTTGCGCAGCCTCATGGGGCCGGAGGGGGTGCTGTATAAGTTTTATGACGAGCCGGAGCTGATCCACGACTGTATGAAAACCTGGTTTGAATTGACGGATGCAGTGACGGCTTACCATCAACGGTTTGTGAGCATCGATGAAGTGTTCCTTGGAGAAGACATCTGTTATAAGGGCGGATCGCTGATCTCCCCCGATATGATAAAAGAGTTTCTGTTTCCTTACTACCAGCAGCTGTACATCAACATCCAGCGGCGCAATCTGGACAAGAGCCGCAAGGTCCATTTCCAGATCGATACGGACGGCAATTGTCTCGGTGTCATTGATCTGTACAAAAGTATCGGAGTTGACTCTATGAGTCCTTTTGAAGTGGCCTCAGACTGTGATGTAGTCGCCGTGGGGCGCCAGCACCCTGATCTGCGCATTTCCGGCGGCATCGATAAGCGCGTGTTGGCCGCGGGCAGGGAAGCCATTGACCGCCATCTGGATTCGATTCTGCCGGCTATGCGAAAGCGAGGCGGCTATATACCCACCTGCGATCACGGTGTTCCGGAGGAAGTGTCCTTTGAAAACTATATGTATTACCGTAAACGTATGCTTGAATACGCCAATTAATAGTCTGCCAGAGGCTTGCCTTTTTTGAAAGATTGGGGTACACTATCCTCATACAAAGTATTAGGAGAGGAATGTGATGGTACAAAAGCAAGCCCTTGCGCTGCGAAGCTTGATCGGAAAGCCGATCCGCTTTGATGGCTCAACCCTCATCCTTCTGGACGTTTTAGATGCCGCCCACCCCAGGGATTGGACATATGAGTCCCACTACCATCCATGGTATGAGTTCAATTACTTGCAGGAGGGGGCGCTCTATACAACTCTGGGGGATACAGAATTCTTAATCCAAAAGGGTCAGTTCTTTTTAATCCCACCGGGTATGATTCACAGCCACCGAAATTGCAGCGGGATGGGAGACGATGGCTTTTGTCTGCGCTGGAGTCTGGATCCTGTGGGGGAGGTGGCAGAAATTTTATCACAACCTCACCCATCGCCCGGGCGATACCCAGTTGAGCGCGTTTTTGGCGCGCAGCCGCTTAACAATGATTGGTCTAAACGGGGTGTGCTAATTCAGCTTCTGCTTGGAATTTGCGCCGCCTTTGATCTGGGGGCCTGCATACCCTTCGACTACTCTCAGGAGGAGACGCTAGTCAATCAAGCGCTCCTGTATCTGTCGCAGTATTATGCGCAGTGCATCCGCGTGGACGAGGTCGCCCATGCGTTAAACGTCAGCTATCGCCACTTGGCAAGAATCTTTAAATCCGTTACGGGCCAGACGATCATTCAGAAATTGAATGCAATCCGCCTTGAAGAGGCTAAACGCCTGCTAGTGGAGACAGACTTGCCAGTGGGACAGATTGGAATGCAGGTGGGATTTGCCAATGAGTATTATTTTTCTGCCATCTTCAAACAGGTGATTGCTACAACCCCCACACGGTATCGCACCGTGATGAAGCGACAATAGTATGACAACATAATTTTATAAAAAAACGGCAGAATCCTCTATTTTGAATCAATTTTCCTCCGTATATAATGTTAGTATTATGCCAAATTTCATAAGGAGGATATGGAGGGATATCCATGCAGATAGCAGGGCTAGATATTGGCGGCACGAAATGCGCTGTTTTGGTGGGACAGATCCAGGAAGGCGGCGAGCTGCGGATTATCCGGAAGGAAGTATTTGCCACAGGCACGGCAAGCCAGTCCCTAGAGAAGATCTATGGGATCCTGGATCCCTGGATGAGCACATATCGCCCTGAATCCATCGGCATCAGCTGTGGCGGGCCGCTGGACAGCCGTACCGGTGTGATTCTGAATCCTCCCAACTTGTATGGGTGGAAGGACGTCCCCATCGCCGAGGAATTACAGGCGCGATACGGCGTGCCCGCCAGACTGGAGAATGACGCCAACGCCTGTGCTGTCGCGGAATGGAAATTTGGCGCGGCTCAGGGAGCGGAGAATATAATTTTTTTGACGTGTGGTACGGGATTAGGCGCTGGCATCATTCTCAACGGCCATTTGATTTCCGGGACCAGCGGCATGACAGGTGAGGTGGGGCATATCCGGCTGTCAAACTATGGACCGGTGGGCTACGGAAAGGCTGGATCTTTTGAAGGGTTCTGTAGCGGTTCGGGGATCGCGCAGCTGGGGAGGCTGCGGTACTGGGAGGGCTTGCAGCAAGGGCGGAAGTCGCAGTGGGTTCAGGATATCAAGGAGCTGGACAGCCTTACAGCAAAATCCATCGCTCAGGCGGCTAGCGCCGGAGATGAGACGGCGAGAGCTGTACTGGAAGAGAGCGCAGTGTGGATGGGGAGGGGATTAGCCATTTTGGTCGATCTTCTGAATCCCCAGACCATCGTTTTAGGAAGCGTGTATGCCAGGTGCTGGGACATGATGATCCCCGGAATTATGGAAGAATTGGCCAGGGAAGCGCTGCCCCAGAGTCTAGCAGATTGCACCGTCGTCCCGGCGGGCCTTGGGGATGAGATTGGAGATTATGCGGCGTTGAGCTTGGCAGTCTTGTAAAGCAGGATGGAGCTATGCCTGCGCGCTGTTTGGCATCATGCTCTCAGGACACAGAGCAGCGCAGAGAGGGAGTAAATGTGGATCATCTAGACGTGGTAATTCAGAGATATCCGGTATTGGAGGCGTGCCGGGCAGAGATACGACAGGCGGCTGCGATGATGATCGCCTGCTATGAAGGGAGAGGCAAGATTTTGTTGTGCGGGAATGGAGGGAGTCAGGCCGACGCGGATCATATAGTGGGGGAACTGATGAAAGGCTTTTTATTGCGGCGTCCGGTTTCCGAGACATTTCGGCGGACATTAGCCGAAAACTTTGACGATGGGACTTGGATGGCGGATCATTTGCAGGAGGGCCTGCCAGCCATCTCTCTCGGCGCGCAGACAGCGCTGAACACCGCCTTTAGCAATGACGTGGCGGCAGACATGGCATTTGCGCAGCAGGTCTATGGGTACGGCCGCCCTGGGGACGTGCTGATCGGCCTCAGCACGTCCGGCAATTCCCGCAACGTTGTACAGGCGATGAAGGTGGCCAAAGCTATGGAAATGGGGACAATTGGAATCAGCGGAGCTGGCGGCGGCAAGTTGGGCCAGCTTTGCCAGTGCATCATCGCACTGCCAGAGACTGAGACCTTCAAGGTCCAAGAGTTGACGCTGCCGGTCTATCACGCCCTGTGTGCAGCAGTGGAAGCACATTTTTTTGCCTGTCCCACGTAAATTTTTTGCAAAAAAAGAAGGCGCCCGTCTGGGACACCCTCTATCCTAACGGATCAGCCTTCGATCGCGATCCGGTGTGCTTTTGGTTCCTCCGGTTTATTCTTGGACAGCGTGATGGTCAGGACGCCGTTTTTAAAGTTGGCCTTGATATCCTCCGGTTTGATGGTCTCGCAGTAGAAAGAGCGGCGGAAGGATCCATAGCTGCGTTCCTGGCGGATATAATTGCCTTTATCATCCTTATCCCCGGATTCAGATTTCCGTTCGCCGGATACGATAAGGTAGTTATTCTCATAGTCGATGTTGATGGAATCTTTGTCCATGCCAGGGATATCCATGGTTATAATATAGGACGTATCAGTCTCCTCAATATCGGTTTTCAGAAAATTGGATGTGGACGCAGAGCCCACAAAGGGCGAGAAAAAGTTCTTGTCAAAATCATCAAAAAAGTCTTCCCACAGGCTGATGGGGTTGCTGTGCCGTCTTCTTAAGCTCAGTTCATTCATGATAAAAACCTCCTAGAGTAGTATTATTCGATGGTGATATGATATTTGTTGGGGACATCTTCTTTAACTTTAGGCGCGGTGATGGTGAGTACGCCGTGTTGAAAAGCGGCCTTGATTCCATTGGGGTCAAGGTTGTCGCAGTAGAAAGAGCGGCTGAAGGATCCAAAACTGCGCTCCTGGCGGATATAGCCCTTCTTATTCTCCCTATGCTCCTCCTGCCGTTCGCCGGCGATGGTCAACTGGTTGTTGTCATAGTCAATGTGGATGGAATCTTTGTCCATGCCAGGGATATCCACGGTAATCACATACTGGTCATCTGTCTCCTTAACGTCGGCGTTCAAGAAATTGCCTTGACCTGCGCCGGCGGGAGCGAAGAAATCCCGGTCAAAAAAGTCTTCCCACAGCGATACAGGGTGATTCTTTCTTCTTGCATTCAATTCAAACATATTGAACACCTCCAATATTGTTTAATTTCATCGAGTTACTTAATTCGTAACTTTGATTATATAATATATCAATCGAATTATATTTGCAAATTTCAAAATATTGAAATATCAAGCGCTAGAGCCGGAAAAAGCCAACAGGAGAAAAAAATCTCATTTTCTCTTTTTATTTTGCATTTTTTTGCGCTTTTTATTCAATTTATTATGAGGTGCCTGCGCCGGCAAATGGGAGCCTTCAAAGGGATGACAAAATACGGCTAACCATTCAAAAATGGTTCATGATTTGTTTACATCTAAAGCTTTGACTTTTCTCTAGGATTGTGATAGACTATAACTATTATTTCATATAACATTCATACGTTAATCCAACGTATACTTTTAAAATGGTGAAAGGGTAGTGAGCGGTAATGAAATTACAGGTTTTGTTTTTCAACAAATATGGACATGCGCAGGTCGTTGCAGATAAATTGAGTTCGCTGTTTCGATGCAAATGTGATCAGATTCCTCCAGCCTACCAGTGCAATAAAGAGAAGCTGGTGTTCATTGCTTACGAAAAGCATGGGGCCTTCGACAAGAAATTTTTAGAATTTTTGAAGGAGATGGATACGAGCAAGACCGCTAACGTGGCGCTGATCGAGATCTCGAAGACAGGAAATGAGGGGTTGGACGAGCTGAAGACTCTGTTTAACAGCAATGGCGTCACCGTTGCGGGAACCTTGGGGCTTGAGAATCACAAGGGCATTATTGGAAAAGGCAAGATAACGGAGGACGACATCAACAAAGCGTTGGAGTTCGCAAAGAAAATCGGCTCCGAAATGTTTGAGTCCTTCAAGGCATGAGACGGAGATAGCCAAATCAGGCATCAAAAAGATACCATCAAGTATCAAAAGATACTTGATGGTATCTTTTCGATACCTGATTTTTTTTTGAACGATTGTGCTATAATATGGCTCCCTCTTCCTTGTATTCTCTCTTTATCTGTGTTAGAATAGTCCCGACATCAGACAAGGGATTCGGCCCCGGAGGAGACGTTTACAATGCTGTTGACAAAAGAGATCGAAACGCGCGTGATTCTGCCGTCAGACGCCACGGCAAGGGAGCGGTTTGCCGCGGAGGAACTGTCCAACTATCTAAAACTCTCATTGGAAATCGAGACTCAGAGCGCAGATCACATTTCGGATAAGGCCAATAACATTATCATAGGCGGACCGGGGCGCAACGCTGTGTGTGCCCAGTATGTGGATTCCCACTCCTTCTCATCCCTGGTGCCGGGCGCGGAAGGAATGTATATAGAGATCAGCCAAAACGCGGTGATCATAGCCGGAAGCGAGGGCGATTTTGACGACAGGCAGAGGGGGACGGTGTACGGCGTTTATGAATTTCTCGAGCGATACCTGGGCTGTTCCTTTGCCGCCTACAGCGATCCGGCAGTCTGCGCGGGAGAGATGATTCCGAAATATGAAAGCATTCAACTCGAGGATGGCTGTTACATCAAAGAGGGGGCAGACAGGCCGTACCGCGCAGCAATCGTTCAGTACGGCGAGGCGGCGGGGGATCCGTATCACAGGTTGAACCTCCCTTTCATCGACTGGATGTGCAAAAATCGCTACAACCGCATTTTGACGTGGGTAAGTGTATATGAAGCGTACAAGAAAACAGGGCTCTGTGAGGAGCTTGAAAAAAGAGGGATCCGCATGAGCGTCGGGCACCATGAATCCTCCCGGATGTGGCTGCCCTATTTCGGGAATGAATACTTCCCTGAGCACTATGCACAGACCCACCCGGAATATTACCGCCTCAACGCCGATGGCACCCGGTACAGACCGCAAAGCGAGGGCGATCACACGGGGCAATGGATCTATTGCAGCCGGAACCAGGGGTGTATCGCGCAGGTGGCCGAGAATCTGATCCGCTGGATTGGACAAAACCCTATCGTGGACATTATCGCCTTCTGGCCCAACGATGGAATCTGGGAGCAGTGCAGCTGTGAAAAGTGTACACCATACAGCAAGGTGGAGAATTACACCTATTTTCAGAATGAGGTGGCCAAGCGCGTCAGCGCCGTGTATCCCAATGTGAAGATGGACATGCTGGTGTATGTGGACCTGTGGGAATATCCCAAGGGGGTGACGCTGCAGGGCAGTCTGCTAATCGACGAGGCCACCTGGGCGGCAGACGGGCAGCGGCGCTGCGGTAAGCCTGACGGCTCATGTCTATCCAAAACAGCGTTCGAGGACAACCTGCTGGCGTGGAGAGACGCAGGTGCGGACGTTGTGTACTACGATTACTATATGGGGGTTTTTCCTGGACGCCAGAGAATTATCCCCATGGCGGACGAGGTGCAGAGCATCTGGAAGCGTTTTTCCCAGGTCGGGATCTCCGGCTCCGGGACTCAGATCGAGTGTTTCAACATCTGGAACAATCTTTTCAATCTCTATACCTTCGGCAGAACAGCCTATGACAGTTCCCTTTCCATGGAGGATAATCTAAAGGCCATGGCAAGCCTTTACGGGGAAGGGGGCGCGTATGTGGCGGAGGCTATCCGGCTGATGGAAAAAACCTTGGATGGACAGGAGGTCATCGGCCATGCGGGCGCTTATATGATCCGGCACATTGACAGGGAGCTCGTCTACGGCCTATTTGATAAGGCGCTGGCTGTTACCGCGGATAAAACTGCGAGGAATAACATCCGGCTTTCGCGCATGGCGTTCCGGTACACGGACCTCGAGGTTTTTGATAGCGCCACCGCCACAAGGGAGGCATACTCCCGCTTTCAGACCTATGAGGATCCAACCGGCGAACTGGCGTATATGGCGTCCCATTTTGATTCCTTTACCCACAATGACCCGGGATATGGCATAGCGATCCCCGTCGCCAATACGGACTCAGACTTTGTCCCGGACCAATGGTATCTTTTTGAATAAACGGCCATGGAGGAAAATGTAAATGAAGAAAAAGTTTGCCATCATTCTGGCCGTAGGCCTGTGTCTCATTCTGTTTGTCTTAAGCCCGGTATTTCCCTTTGTGCGGAGTTTGGCGGTCATGTCAGTCTACAGCGGGATCCATCGCCAGGAGAGTCTGATGAAACAGGAGGGAATCCGCCTCAAAATTCCGGGAGGATTGTCCACAGGGGAGGCGGACTGGTATCCCTTTGTCATGACCTTCAACGCCAGCGAGCCCTTTCAGCGGTTTATTCAGGACCCATCGGTCAAACTGACAATTCTGTATAATTTTCCGGCCTTCTCCATGAAAAAGGGGTGTAGCCGTCTGTTTGACACGGCGTCTCCCTACTATAATAGCTTTTATGGCGCGTATCTGGTTCAGAGGGAGGACAGCGGCGCCTTCGGCTTTACCGACGGCAAGCTGGATCTGGACCAGACAGCCGTAGTCCCGCGCTTTGACTTCTGGGAGCTGGTGCTGGATGACTTTGGATTGCCGGATGGGGACAAACAATTTGACTGGCAGGTTGTGGAGCTGACAGAGAACGTATCCTACTTGGGGTATGACGGCTGGTCCAGGGTGGAGGCTGATCTGACGGTTAACGGGGCGGCCCACAGGGATCAGGGGTTTGTCCAGTCCTATTTGCAGTATGGCGCTCCGGCTTTTCCTGTCACGGAGGAATTCGAGCCGGTCCCCATGAAAGGTCTGGTCTACGGGCGCTATTTTGAGGAGTGGAACACCAGCATATTTTTCTACGTTCTGGCCACCACGGAGGAGATGGCAGAGAAGTGCGACGAGGAAATACTATCCAGGAGCGTGTTGGAATAGCCCATAGCTATTGCTTGTTCCTGAGAAAAAAGGTTGATTTTTGCGCCCAATTACGATATGATATTGTCTTAGGAAAAGCGCTAGCCGCATAGGATGATGGTAAGTGAATTTTCCCTCGGGGGGAGACTGGCGTGTGGCAGTCGGATTTTGGAGGTAGACTATGAAATTAAATGTTGTTGTGTTATTTGGGGGGCAATCATCAGAGCATGAGATCTCCTGCTTGTCTGCGAAGACAATCATGGAGGCCATGGATCCGAAGAAGTACAATTTATACCCGGTTTATGTGGCGAAGGATGGGCAGTGGAGCCTATACAGTGGGGATGTGTCAAAGTTGGATATGGAACGGATTCCGAATCGGACCATGCCGGCGGCCGCCCTTTTGCCAGGCGCCGCCGATGGGAAGCTGATCATTTTTCGGGAGCAGGAAGTGATCCGGCTGAATGTGGATGTGGTCATCCCTGTTTTCCACGGCTTGATGGGGGAGGATGGGACGATTCAGGGACTCTTGGAGATCGCGGGAATCCCCTATGTGGGCTGCGGCGTGTTGGCGTCTGCGGTAGCCATGGATAAGCTGACGACCAAGCGCCTTGTGGAACCCCTGGGTATCCGGCAGGCGCGCTGGCTGGAGTTTGCGGCCTCCCAACTGCTGGCCGGGACTGGCGGAGCGGTTGAGCAGGTGGAAAAGACATTCTCCTACCCCGTCTTCGTCAAGCCGTCCAGGGCAGGCTCATCCGTGGGCGTCAGCAAGGCGGGGAATTCTATAGAGCTGTCGAGAGGGCTCCTGGAAGCAGCGCAGCAGGACCGCAAGGTTATGGTGGAGGAAGCCATCGTTGGTCGCGAGGTGGAGTGCGCTGTGCTTGGAAATGAGGACCCCAGAGCCTCCGGCATCGGAGAAATCCTGCCGGCGGCAGAATTTTATGACTATAACGCTAAATATCACAATGCGGATTCCAAGACGGTGATCCACCCTGATTTCCCGCAGGAGACGGTTGCGCGGGTACAGGATTGCGCTGTCCGGATTTTCCGCGCCATCGACGGCGCAGGTTTGGCCAGAGTGGATTTCTTTGTGGAGGACGGGACAAACGAGGTTGTCTTCAACGAGATCAACACCTTTCCCGGGTTTACATCCATCAGCATGTATCCCATGCTGTGGCAGGCGGCGGGAATGCCCATCTCGGAATTGGTGGACGAATTGATCCGGCTGAGTCTATCGCGGTGAGGGGGACGTAAGAGTGGACGCAAGACCAATCGGCGTATTTGACTCCGGCGTTGGCGGGCTGACGGTGGTGAGTCAGATGCGGCGTATGCTGCCGGGAGAGAGCATCGTTTATTTTGGAGACCTGGCAAGGCTCCCCTATGGCAGTAAATCAAAACAGAGCATTATCCAGTTTTCCCACCAGATTATGCATTTTTTGCTGGGCCAGGATGTGAAGGCTGTGATCATTGCCTGTGGGACGGCGAGTTCCAACAGCCTGGAGGAGATGCGGTCATGCTACTCCCTTCCCATTATGGGCGTGGTGGAACCCGGCGCCCATGCGGCGGCTAACAAGACGAGGAATAAGCGAATCGGTGTGATCGGGACAGAAGCGACAGTGTCATCGGGCGCGTATAGTCAGCTGTTGGCAGGGCTGGACCCGGAGATTCAGGTATTCAGCAGGGCGTGTCCGCTCTTTGTTCCCCTTGTGGAGGAGGGCTGGTTTGACGATGCGGTTACGAGAGAAGTGATCCATCGATATCTGATCCCTCTGAAGGATGAGGGCGTGGATACCTTGATACTGGGCTGTACTCACTATCCCCTCCTGCGGGAGCTGATCCAGGAGGAAATGGGCGAGAAGGTAGCGCTGGTCGATCCGTCTCAGGAAGCCGCTCTGCTGATGAAATCCTTCTTGATCAGCCACGAACGCCTGGCAGAGCACACAGAAGGGAACTTTCGCTTCTACGTCAGCGACAGCACAGAGAAGTTCCAGCGCCTGGCGGAAGTCATATTAGACTCGCCTATGATGCCGGTTCAGCGGATTGCCATTGAGAATTATTGAGGAAGAGGAAGAGCTATTTGTGCCGGAGCGCCACAAATAGCTCTTATGGCAGAAGTTGCCTCTGGCGCTAACGCTCCGGAATGGAGGATAGTATGGAAAAAAATGTGGTCGTATCCATAGTAGGAATGCACCGAGTTGGGGATGAGGAGGGGCAGCCGCAGGAAGTCGAGGTTGTCTCCCCTGGACAATACTATGAAAAAGGCGGCAAGACCTACTTCACCTATTCGGAATTTCTGGATCCCGATGATCCGTCGTTGGAGACCCGCGCGACGATTAAACTGGAGGATGGCAAAGTGACCTTGTCCCGCATGGGAAGCGTAGGCACCCAGATGACGTTTATTCAGGGACAGAAGAATCGCGTGTATTACAATACACCCTTTGGGGTGATGGAGATGGGGATTATCACCCGCAGCGTGGCCGTCCGGCGGGAGGAGCATGAGCTTCGGATCTGTATCGACTATGCCCTGGAAGTCAACAATCAATATAACGGCGCGAATCAGATTACCATCCATGTGGCGGACCACACGCAGAAAGTGAATTTGGCGTAGAGCGAAGAACTGGATGTGTATTTGCTCGGAGTGGATAAGCCCGTGACGGAATATATGGCCCGGATCATCGCCATTGTTCACCGCCGCAATGATGTTGAAGATAAACTGGTCGCCGCACCCGAGGGAACAAATTTTGCCAGAGAGGAAATTGAAAAAGCAGTATACTTTCAGGAACAGTATTACGAAAGCGAAATAGAATGCTCCGCTGGCAATTTGCAGCCACAAGGCTGTCTGCCATAAGCTGCGCGATGGGAGGGCGACGATGGAACAGATATATGGGGATATGATTCACAATTCAAAAGAATTGGAATTTGTAATTTTTTGTGTTGAGAGCATAGCGGAAAAACTAAACGTTACACCGGAGAAAGTGTATCAGGCATTGGCTGGGAAGGGCGATATTCTAAATCGGTATATTGTGGCAGAATATGAAGTCCTGCACACACAGAGCAAAGAATATATCGTATCGGATATATTGGAAGTTATGCGTGAGGAGGGCATTACGGTATGACGCTATATCACGGTTCCTATGTGGAAGTTGATCATCCGGATTTGCTGCACTCTCGCCCAAATGTAGATTTTGGACGCGGTTTCTACACCACCCCCATACTGGAACAGGCTGTAAAATGGTGTGGCAAGTTTATTCGGCGCGGTAAGGAAGGGATACTATCCCGCTATACACTTAATGAAATAGTATATACAGAGTGTAATGTGCTGCGATTTGACAGCTATTCCGAGGAATGGCTGGACTTCATCCTTGCCTGCCGCAGCGGAGAAGATGCAACTGACTATGATATCGTCATGGGCGGTGTTGCCAATGATAAGGTATTCAACACCATTGAACTGTACTTTGACCGCTTGATCGACAAAGCTGAAGCCATCAACCGTTTGAAATACGAGAAACCGAATCTACAGATTTGTTTCCGCGTTCAGGCGGTTATGGATCAATATTTGCACTTTGAAGGGAGCGAGCGTGTATGAATGCCAATCCTATTTTGTTGCAAAAGAAATATGCGCGGGTGATAGAGATCTTTGCGAATAGGGCCGGAATCTCCCTCAATGCAGCGTTAGACTTTTTCTATCGCTCTACAGAATACCAGCTAATTAAAGATGGGATTTCCGATCTGCACTGTATGAGCGATGAATATTTGGCGGAGGATTTGATGGCTGAATATAGAGAGAAGAGACGATAGTACACCCCGTTTTGCTACTTCCTTGACACAGCCCAAATAAAAAAGCGTCCCCTCTAATTGGGGGACGCCTGCGGAGTTACACCCGCTGAAAATGGACAAGGGTGGAGGCGTGGGGCGCCAGGGTAACCTGGTAGGAGCCTTCGAAGCGGCCCAGTTCCTCGTCGGTCCAGTGCTCTACCGCAATGTGAGGGCCGTCCAGATCAATGCGGAATGTGCGTTGGCGCTCTCCCCAATTGATAAAGGCAACGGTGTACACATCCCCTTCGTAGCCAAGGTCAAGCACGCCGGGGATAAAGGAGTCCATCAGGTCGCGGGGACGTCCCGCGCGTCCTCCCACCGGGAATAGGCGCGCGTATTGATCGATCTGCGCCTCCTCCATGAGAGGCAGTTTATCGGAGAGAAAAAGCGCCCCGCCCGCGGCGTATATTGCGGTCAGGAAGGTGCGGATCTCTTCATCGGTGCGGGAACAATAGCGGCGGCAATCCCCATCCTCATTTTCCTTTTTGCGGATCATCAGGCAATCGGGATCGCTGACAAAGAGATTTCCATTCATATAGTAGCGCTTCAGCGTCAGGTTAAATTCTTTGATGAGGGACTCCCAGCGCTCAAAGATATCCACCGAAACCCGCATCCCATCCACAAATTCTGCGACTTCAAAGATGGGGCTGGTGCAGGCGAGGATGTAGGTGTCGGGGTGGCAGGCCTCCCGCGCCAGGCGAAAATACTCCCTCACATTTTGGAGAGCGCCGGCGTCCGGATCGTGATACACGCCTGCCGTCATATAATCGCTCACGATATCGATCTTGAGATACCGGTATCCCCATTCATAAGTAATCTTGTGATATAGCTGGCGCACATATTCTTTCGCCCCCGGATGGGTCACATCCAGCATGACGCAATCGCCGTGAACCGCCAGTCCGCCGTCCATATTCTTGACAAACCATTGGGGATGTGCCTTGGCGATTGTCCCATCCCGTTTAAAGTTGAAAGGTGACAGCCAGATCCCTGGGATCAGTCCGTGGGAGCGGATCTGGTCGGCATAGAATTTCATCCCCCGGGGGAAGCGCTGCGCATTCGCCGGGCCGTTGTGGTTTCCCTCCGCCCATCCCGCATCGATCTGGAAAACCTTCAAGTGTACGCGGTCCCGAATTTCATCGATTGTTTCCAGGTTCTCATACACCATGCGCTCATCGATATTGTCCATATAATAATACCAGGAGCAGTAGCCCGAGGGCGCGCCGGTGTGGCGGTCAACAAAGCGGTTAAAGTCATGGATAAAGCGGGTATAGGACGGCAATTCGGCCGTCATATCGCCGTAGAGGGAGAGGAGCATCCAGTCGGAGCGCAGCGTCTGGCCGGCCCTGAGCTTTCTCCCTTCAAGGAGGTGGCGCAGCTCGATCACGCCATTTTCACAGGCAAACACGCTGGAAAAGTACCGCTCAAAAGAGACAAATCCAAAATTCATCGCCCTGCCGTCGCAATCGAGGATGGGCATATGGACGGCGCTCTCGCAGAAATCATTTTCCGTAAAGCGCTGAACCGCCGTGCGCGAATTCATGTCGAAGAGGAGAACGCCATTGTAGGACGTAAATCCGTTATGCATGGCCCGGTCCAGGCGGCCGGCATACATTCCGCCCAGGGCAATCACTGCTTCTGGGTCCTTGTCACCGCCGGTATTTCGCGTCTCCGTGCGGAGCAGCGCATTTGTCGCGCTCAGTGCGGCGTACAGGCGGCTGTTATCACATTCTGCCACAAAATACCGGACCTCCTTGCCGAGGACAGAAAAATCTTTTTCGTCTGGGAAGGGCTGGCACTCCTGCACTGTCCAGCTCTGGCCGGGATAATCCTTTAACACATTGTACATGTCGCCCCAATAGCGGGAGCCGGTGTATAGGGAGTGGAAGACGGCGCTCCCGTCCTCCCGGACAATGGCCGGCTTCTCATTTTGAATCGTTAAAATCATCGGGATATCCTCCTGGTATGAATTGAACCGCCATGGGCCGCGCCTTTATGCATCGCGGTTTTCCCCATGCCAGTCCTGCACCCGGCAGTTCTCATTTCTCTGAAATGCCCGCCGGAAAGAATATTCGCTGGCATAGCCCACCATCTGCGCAATTTCCGCTGTTGTGTGGCTGGCCTCCCGGAGCAGTTTCTTTGCCTTCTCCAACCGCAGGGTCGTCAAGTAATCTAAAAAGTTAACGCCAATGGTCTCCTTGCATAGGCGGGAAATGGTAGGCACCGAAAGATGCCATCGAGCGCTCAGGTCTTTAAGGGACATATCGGGGTCGCAAAAGTGTTCATCGATATACTGTACGATTTCTTTGCCCACCTCTCGATAGGGGGGATCGGCCTCCGCCTGCTCCGCCCCCTTGGTCAGACTGTGATACGACTGGGAGATGCCCATGATGCCGGGACCGCAGATAGTTCCCATCTGGATTTCGAGCAGGGCGTTGTACCGCTGAAGCGCTAGGGATCGCATCCACTCTGCCGTCTGGTCGTAATCCTGTAGGGGATCGGCCGCGTCCTGCCCGATTATTAATATGGTCTGTGCTGCGCTGATCTCGATCTCTTCCGTACAGACAAGCTGCGGGTGAAGCTCCGACAGCATGGCGGAGAAATTGATCTCCACCGGTGCATCCTGCTTTTGGGAGAGGATCCAGACAGAATATTTTTGATCCTCCGTAAACAAAATGTCGAGCATATCAAAGTACTGCATCCACTCCGCAAAGTTCGTATCCCCGAACAGAATGAGCATGAGAGCGTATTTGCGGGTGAGACTATAGTTTTCTGTGATGCGCGCCTGCAAATCCTGTTTTTGCGCATAGAGGGAGGCAAAGTGGTTTTCAATGAGTTCAAATTCCGTTTTCTCAGAGGGGGGATAGGGCGCATCCCCCACCAATCCACTGATTTTTGTCATCAATTGTTGCAAGGGACGGGTATTGTACAGCGACAGCAAAAAGGAAACGAAAACTGCCAGAAGAAACATGGAAAATAGGATGGCGAGAAAGGTAAAATTGAAGAACCCGTACTGATTATAACGCGAAGATGGATCGAGATATGTGATCTCATAATAGGCCGGCAGCACCTTTGAGGCCACCCGGATCTCATAGTCCCGCGGGATCTCCTGGGATGTGTAGAATAAGGGCTCTTCGGAGAGATTCAGAACCTCAAGCCCAATGTTTTCGCTGCCGAGCTTTGCGATGCTTTGGTTAAAGAGCTCTTTATTTAAAATGAGAATCAAACTGGCCGTAGGGGAGGATACGTCCACCAGATTTTTGATCATCACAATATTTTTCTTGCTGCTAATATTATAGTCCGCCGTGAGGAAGGACTCGATGGTATTCCTGTGCTCCGCGGCTTCGTAGATGAGATCCGGTTCAATGTCGCAGCGGTTCGTCATCAAATAGGAGCGGTACTCGGATTTTGAAAACCATCCCTTTTGGGATACGACCAGTTCTCGGTCTTGAATGTAGATCGCAATATCCATCACGGAACTGTCGATGCTGAGGTACTGGGATAAGGCCTCCTGGCATTCGAGCCGCTTTAAAACCGTAAATTCTTGTAGAAACACATCGGACGAGGTGGTCAACTTTTTAACCCATGTGAGGGTGGCAATGTCCTGCATGACATTGCTGATCCGCGTCAGTTTATTGTCCAGCTCAAGGGAAATGCGCTCCGCGTCATTTTGATAGTCCCGTTCAATCATCGTAAGCTGATAGTGGATGGAATTGTACAGATAGAAACTGATTACAGCCACACAAATTATAATAAAAATTGTAGTGAACAGCCGCATGTTGTGCTGAAAATATTTCCCGTAGCTTCTCAGCTTCACATCTCTCACCCCTGTCGACAGATTTATGCTCCCCCATGTTGCAAGAATAGGCCGAGTACATGGAGATATATCGCATCAGTATACCCGGCCTATAGCGTTTTACTTGCAGTCTGTAACGAAATCTTACATATTATCGATTATTTGCTTGCCGCGACAAACCGGTCATAGCGCGCCTGCTGAATGGAAATCAGTTGATCTAAGCCCAGAGTCTTTAATTCTGCCAGATAGGTGTCGAAATTATCCAGGGATTCGGTGCCCAGGGTAATCTTCATACACATCTCGTCGGAGTAGGTTTGAATGCCGGTCAGAATCTTGTTGAGGGTTTCCGTCTCTTCGTCGGTGGGCATGGCAAGGAAGTTATCCAGCATTAACGGATACCAGTACTCGTAGTCTACAATCTTCGCCATGGCCTGAATTTGAGCGTCGGGACGGTCTTGTTCCTTCAAAACAGCTTCCCACTGGTCATATGTCTTGTAGGCGCTGCCATACTGTACGCGGGGGAGCAGGTCGCCCCAAAGGGGAGAGCCGTTGGTTTTTCTGGCATTCGCTTTATCTTCGTTGGAGCCAAGGTTGATGGAGTAGTTGACGCCGTCGCGGACCTCATAGGTTTCGCCTTCCACGCCCCAGTGAAGAATGGTCATATATTCTTCGGAATAGATCATATCGAAGAACTTGATGGCGCCCTCCACATCGGTGCAGGCCTTGGTGATGCAGTAGCGCTCCCAGACGAGCTGTGCGGTCTCCACTTCTTTCCACGGCTCAGAGCCTTCCACCGCATCTGTCAGAGTGAAAATCGGCACATAATTGGCGGAGCTGTCGCTGGTGACGTATCCGTTGAGATAGGTTGCGCCGTCATAGGCGTTCCAGCAGGCAACTAAGTTGTCAGCCAGGCGCTGATTCTGGATATCCCAAGATCCGAGGGTGGCGGAGTCAATCAATCCTTCCTTGACGAGATCGTTGAGATACGTAAAGTATTCCTTGACGTTATCCTGATACCAGGGGGACACGATCTTGCCGTTTACCGTGTCCAGGGCCACATACCCGTTGCCCAGGCCGAAGATCTGCGCTAAGCCGTTGTTGAAATACTGCGCGTCAACCAAAATGATTTCATCCTGCTTGCCGTTTCCGTTGACGTCCTGCTGGCGAAAAGCGCGAAGCACGTTGGTGAATTCCTCCAGCGTCGTGGGCATTTGGGCGTTCACTTTATCCAGCCAGTCCTGGCGAATCTGCATACCAAGTCCCTGGGGAATCTCTTTGCCCTCATAGGTGCCTCCCATGTGAAGGTCTGTCAGCCAGTAGATCTTTCCGTCCGCCGTTTTGATCAGAGGGTACGCGGTGTCATACACTTCGCCAAACATGTGGTCGATATTGCCGTTGCTGTATTGCTCGATCAGTCCGCTCAGCTCCTGGATCGTGCCGTTTTTGCCGAGAGTGAGGATGGATGCGTCGTCGATGGGCGTAAGGTTTGCAATGTCAGGGAGACTTGTGGATGCCATGCGGGTCTGGATGACCACATCGTACTGGTCTTTGGGCACGGCCTCCAGATCCAGCTCCAAGCCATTTTCTTTGAGCAGGTCCTGCAACAGATCCCAAACCTTGTATTCTTCTCTCTCAGAGAATTTGATGTACTGGTTTCCCGGGTCGGGTCCAAGGATTTTTAGGGTGTGGACCTTGTTTTCCTCAGCGCTGGAATTCGTTGAGGCGTTTGCATTGCTGTTTGTGCTGCTGTTTGCATTGCTGTTGGTACTGCTGTTGTCCTTGTTGTTGCTGCAGGCCGCGAGAGCCGACAGGGTCATAGCCAGAGACAGGACTACGGCCAGCGCCTTCACAGACTTCTTCATGATAGTTCCTCCTATTTTTTTATTTGCGCTATATAAGGTCAGCCCTTGAGGGAGCCAACCATTACGCCTTTGATAAAGTATTTCTGGAAAAACGGGTATGTAAAGATGATGGGAAGGGTTGTGAAAATGATCATGGAATACTTCAACTGTGTCGCGGAAAACATCTGTTCCATGGCATCCTCAATCTCAGTGGAGTTGAGCTTGGTCAAGTCCACTGACATCTGGACGAGAACGCGCTTTAGATACATTTGCAGCGGCTGTAGCTCGGTGGTGGGCAGATACACCTGGGCGTTAAACCAGCTGTTCCACATGCCGACAATGCTGTAAATGGATACAACGGCCAGGATGGCTTTGGAGAGGGGGAGATAGATCTGCAACAGAATGCGCGTATGCGCGGCGCCGTCCATCTTGGCGGACTCCCGCAGATCCTCCGGCAGATTGGCAAAAAAGGTGCGCACCAGCATGATATTCCAGATGCCATAGGAGGCCGGCAGGATAATGGCCCAGCGCGTTCCATACAACCCTAGATTGTTGATCAACAGGAAGGATGGGATCAAGCCGCCCGAGAAGTACATGGGGATCAACAGATAAGTAACAAAGAATTTGCGCCCATGAAGCCCGCGGACGGTCAGAGGATAGGCGGCGAGCACCGATGTTGTCAACACCAGCAGCGTGGAGGTGACTGTGTATATAATCGTATTTCCATAGGCGCGCCACATTTCCGAATCCTTAAACAGCAGCGCGTAGGATTGTAGCTGAAATCCTTTGGGATACAGAAAGACGGACATGGAGTTGACGGCGGCCGGCTCGCTGAGCGACATGATGAGAACGTAATACATGGGGTAAAGCGTGACAAGGCAAACCAAGGCGCAGAAGATAATGCAGAATGCATCAAAAATCCGCGAACCATCTTTGATCTTTGATTTTGTTTTGGCCATTTTCGATCTCTCCTAACGATTACCATATGGAATAATCCGCGACTTTTCTGGAAATGAAATTTGCGATGAAGACGAGCGTGAAGTTTAGCGCGGAGGTGAATAATCCGACGGCGGTGCCGAAGCTAAAGCGGCCGCCCAGCAGACTGTCGCGGTAGACATATGTTGCCATCACATCGGCCGTCTCGTAGACCGCGGGATTGTACAGAAGCAGAATCAGATCCGTGTTGGTTCCCAGGACGCCGCCGATGGCAAAGATGAGAAGCAGCATAATAGTCGGCTTGATGGAGGGGAGCGTAATGTTCCAGATCTGCTGCAGCCGGTTGGCGCCGTCCAGCTTTGCCGCCTCATATAGGTTCATATCGATGGAGGACATGGCGGACATATACAGAATGCTGTCCCAGCCAAAGGTCTTCCACACATTGGTAATGGTATAGATGGCCGGAAAACATTTGGGATCCATGGAGAAAGCCTTGGATGGAAGGCCGAAGATCTCGCGGATCCGGTTGATCAGCCCGTTGGTATCGATAAAAGAGAGCACCATGCCGGCTACGATGACGGTGGAAATAAAATACGGCAGATAGCTGGCGGTCTGGACCACTTTCTTATAGGAAGTTATTTTTACTTCATTTAGTATCAGCGAAAAGATAATAGGGGCAGTAAAGCCGAATACAAGGTTTAACCCGCTGAGAACCAGGGTATTGCGGAATAGCCGGGTAAAGGTTCTGGACGTGATGAAATCGATGAAGTGTTTGAGGCCGACCCAGCGGGTGCTGCCGTCGAAGGACAGAATCGGATTTCCAGGGACAAAGTCTTGAAATGCTATCAACACGCCGTATAGAGGTATGTAAGAGAAGATGAAGATGAGGACAAGGGTCGGAAGCATAATCAGCATAAGCTGGATCTGTTCTTTGGCGCGGATCCCTCCCCGTTTCTTGGTTCTGGCGGCTGTCCTGCCGTTTTCGACCGCTACCGTGTCGTTTCGTAAGGCCATAAGCTGTTTCCCTCTTTCGATACGAGATTTATTGCTTTATCTAATTCCATCATATATTCCCATTATAAAAAAATCAACAAACAATATTTCTCAGCAAAATAAAATATTGTTTGTTGACTTGATACGGTTTTTATGGTACATATTTACTATGGTGTATCCATGGACATTACTTTTTTTAGGAGGATTTTGAGATGCTAGAAAACCAGGAAGAGCGCATTGTCAAAATTGGCATGATCGGTGTGGGCGGGCGGGCCATCGGGTTGTTGGAATCGCTGGCTCAGATGAAATTTGTTGAGGTGGCCGCTGTCTGTGATATTGTGGAAGAGCGGATGGAGGATGGCGTCGAGATGATTCACCAGTATGCACAATATCCTGTGAGCCGTTACACCGACTATCGTGAGCTGTTGAAGCGCGATGATATTGAGGGTGTGATTATCGCCACTTCGTGGAATGAGCATATCAAGATCGCCATCGCTTCTATGAGAGCGGGAAAATACACCGGATTTGAAGTGGGGGGCGCTTCCTCCATTGAGCAGTGCTGGGATCTCGTGAGAGCGTATGAGGAGACAGGCACGCCGTGCATGATGATGGAAAACTGCTG
>JAHZBS010000109.1 GCA_019423265.1 Clostridiales bacterium | reverse complement strand
AAACCATGCTCCAGGATGCCGTGATCACCATGCGCAATGGGCGGTATTGCGTCCCTGTAAAAGCGGAGCACCGGGGCAGTATCAAGGGAATGGTCCATGATCAGTCGGGAAGCGGATCGACTCTGTTTATCGAGCCCATGGCCGTGGTGCAGCTCAACAATCGGTCGACAGAGCTATACAGTGAGGAACAGCAGGAGATCCACCGGATTTTACAGGAGCTGAGCCGCCTAGTCGGGCAGCATCAGGAAGAATTGGCGGCGGATTATGAGTTGCTGGTGCAGCTGGATTTTATCTTTGCCAAGGGAAAGTTGGCGTTGGAGATGAATGCCGTGAAGCCAGTTTTCAATGAGGATGGATTCATTCGCCTTCCCAACGCCAGACATCCCCTGCTGGATGACAAAAAGGTGGTCCCAATCAGCGTTTGGCTTGGGAGAGATTTTACGTCTCTCGTTATCACGGGGCCCAATACAGGCGGAAAAACGGTAACCCTGAAAACTCTAGGGCTGCTGTCCGTCATGGGGCAAGCGGGCCTTCACATTCCAACCTCGGATAAGCCAGCGCTGACCGTTTTGGACGCTGTGTTCGCGGATATCGGGGATGAGCAGAGCATTGAGCAGAGCCTGAGCACCTTCTCCTCTCACATGGTCAACATTGTGGAGATTTTACAGAATGTCACAGACCGGTCGCTTGTTTTGTTCGATGAGCTGGGAGCCGGCACCGACCCGGTGGAAGGCGCGGCGCTGGCCAACGCCATTTTGGAGAATCTTCGGGAGCGGCGGATCTTGACGGCTGCCACGACCCACTACAGTGAGTTGAAGGTGTACGCCCTATCCACAGAAGGCGTGGAGAATGCGAGCTGTGAGTTTGACGTGGAGACCTTGCAGCCCACCTACCGCCTGCTCATCGGGGTTCCGGGAAAGAGCAACGCCTTTGCCATATCCAAACGGTTAGGGCTGCCGGATGGGATCATCCGGGCCGCCGGGGAGCTTTTGGAAAGCAATGACGTGAAGTTTGAAGAGATGATCACGGATCTGGAGCTGCGCCGCCGGCAGGTGGAGGAGGAGCAGGATCAGATTCGAAGCCTGCGCATTGAGCTGGCAGACTTAAAGAGGCAGGCAAGCCAGGCCAAACAAAAGCTAGAGGAGCAGAAGGCTTCGATTTTGAAGAAGGCCAATGAGAGTGCAAGGGACATTCTGCGCAAGGCGAAGGCGGAAGCGGACGAGAGCATACAGGCGATGAATCGGTTGATCCGCGAGGGTCAGCAGATCGATATGCGCAGCCTGGAAGAGCAGAGGACGAAACTCCGCGAGAAGGTCACACAGATGGATCAGAAGCTGGCGGAGCCCATTCAGAGGCCAGTCCAGCGGGTGGACCGAAAGAAAATCAAGCCCGGAGTGAAGATCAAGCTGTCAACCTTCGATCAGGAGTGCATCGCGCTCTCCGAGCCGGATGCAAAGGGAAATCTCCAGGTGCAGGCGGGAATCATGAAGATGCAGGTGAAGCTGACCGATATCGCTAGAATTATAGGGGAGGATGCCCAGGGGAAAGCCCAGGGGCGAAAAAAGGAGCGAAGTCAGAGCGCAGGTTCTTTTGGCAAAGCACAGACCATCGGGCTGGAGGTCGATCTCAGGGGGATGACGTCGGATGAAGCGCTGGCTGTCGTCGATAAGTATTTAGACGATGCCTATCTAGCCGGTGTGCCGAAGGTGACGGTTATCCACGGAAAGGGGACCGGCGCTCTGCGCCAGGCAGTTCATCAGTATCTAAAGCGGAATCCTCATGTTGCCGCCTACCGCCTGGGAGCTTTTGGAGAGGGAGAAGCCGGCGTGACCATCGTGGAAATCAAGCAGCACTAATCAATACAGAAAGGATGACGGAACTATGAGTGGAAAACAAAAGATTTTGATTGCGGACGACGATACCAACATTGTAGAGCTGATTTCCCTGTATTTGACAAAGGAAGGCTATGAGACGAAAAAAGCTTACAATGGCCGGGAGGCCCTGAAGCATTTGCAGAGCTTCGCGCCAAATCTGATGATCCTGGATATCATGATGCCGGAGATGGATGGCTATGCGGTCTGCCGTGAAGTCCGCAAGATGAGTTCCATTCCGATTATCATGCTCACGGCAAAAGGCGAGACCTTCGACAAAGTGTTGGGGCTGGAGCTGGGGGCCGACGACTATATGGTCAAGCCCTTTGATACGAAAGAGCTGGTGGCCCGGGTGAAAGCGGTGCTCCGGCGCACGGAGAGCAAAGAGTCCAACAACAAGCGGCTTATCTTTCCGGGCCTGACCATCAATCTGTCCAATTACTCCGTTACCTTTCAGGAACAGGATATCGAGATGCCGCCCAAGGAATTGGAACTGCTGTACTTTTTGGCGTCCCACCCCAACCAGGTCTTTACGAGAGAGCAGCTATTAAATCAGATTTGGGGCTATGAGTACTACGGCGATACGCGGACTGTCGATGTACACATTAAACGCATTCGGGAGAAATTGGATCAGGGGGAAGAGGAAAGCGGCTGGAGCATCAAAACCGTTTGGGGAGTCGGGTACAAATTCGAGGTGAAATAGCCAATGCAGCGGAGATTTATGTCAATCCGTTTCAAGTTTATGGGAGCCTACCTTCTCATCTTGTTTGCGGTCCTCATTTTAATCGCGGGTGTCCTCCCGTCGGTGATGAGTCAGTATTTCATTGAATTGAAGACTAAGAACTTGCAGAAGACCCAGGAGATTATCCAATCCACCCTGGAGGGCCCCAACGATTTTCGCACGGATGAAAGTGCGCAGTCAAAATTAGAGACGGCGGCGCAGGCTATGGATATCAATATTTGGATCTGCACAGATACGAATGTCACCAACAATATCCGGGTGTACAGCTACGGGTCGGAGAATTCCCCGCAGATTGCCAACACGGAGCTTCAACCCCAGAGCTTGCAGCTGATCCAGGATGTCATTCTGAATAAGGGAATGCGCCCGACGCAAAATGCGTTCCCGGAGATTTTTACCGGAAATACACTCTCCATCGGGTATTCGCAGAAATATCTGAGCCGAGTCAATGTCATGACAAGCGACGGCAGCATTCTCAGCTACTCCGACACGAAGCAGGCCGCGGTCTTTCTGCACATCTCCATGGACGACATTTCCACGCCTGTCAGCGGCATGTACCGGATCGTGCTGCTTGCCATGCTGGCGCTGACCATCGTCGCCAGTCTGGTCATCGGCGTCATGTCCAACAATATTATCTATCCGGTCAACCAGATGAAGAATGCGGCGAAGGCCATCACCAACGGAGATTTCAGCAAAGAGGTCAATATCAGCACCAACGATGAGATCGGGGATTTGGCCCAGTCTTTCAATAAGATGGCCCATGAACTACAGGAAGTGGACAAGCTGCGGAGCGACTTTATCGCCAATATCTCCCATGACTTTCGGTCGCCGCTCACCTCGATCAAAGGATTTTTGGAGGCGATGCTGGATGGGACTGTGCCCCAGGAGGACTACGCCAAATACATGCAGATCGTGTTGGACGAGACCAACCGTCTGACGAAGATGACCAACAATATTTTGGACTTGACTAAGATGGAAAATGGGCAGGAGGAACTGCACAGGTCCAATTTTGATATCAATGAGATGATCGTCAAGCTTGCCATCGGGTTTGAACAGCGGATCGAGGATAAAAAACTGAAGATGGATTTCCAGTTTCTACAGGAAAAGTTGTATGTCAACGCGGATCTCGACAAGATTCAGCGGGTCGTGTACAATCTGATTGACAATGCGATCAAGTTCACAGATGAAGGGGATTCGATCACCATCGAGACGAGCATCGTGGGCAAAAAGGCTTATATTGCTGTGGAGGACACAGGGCGCGGGATCGATGAGGAATCGCTCCCCCACGTCTTTGAGCGGTTCCACAAGGCAGATAAGTCCAGGGGTTACGACAAGAAGGGCACAGGGCTTGGCTTGGCGATTGTGAAGCAGATTATGCTCAACCACCAGGAGGATATTCAGGTGACGAGCAAGGAGGGGCAGGGCACAAAGTTCACCTTTACATTGCCGCTGGCGTATAAAATCAATCTTGTTGAAAAAAAATAGGAAGGCTGGAATCTTTTACATTCAGTTCATATTCTGTTAAAAAAGCGCCGCTATACTAGTAGACATGTGAAGATTCTCTGAGACGCCGGCCGCAGCGCAGGCGGAGGAATGAACCAGCGAAGGAGGAAATGGTATGGATGAGCAAGATCGCACGGATACGATAGACAATACAGAACAAACGCCAGAGAGTGGGCCGAATTTCGTCATGCAGGACACCCCGGCAGGCCAAAGCTCTGAGGAGGCGCGTCCGGCTAGCACGCTACAGGGAACGTATGCCCAGTACCGCGCCCAACAGGTGCCGCCAAGTTCGGAAGATAGACAGCCGAATTATAACAATCCAGGCGCCTACCCGCCACCGAACAATTCCCAATGGCGGCCGTCTACGCCTCCGCCCTATGGGGGCGGCGGGCAAGTTCCGCCGATGGGACCGCCCTATGGCGGCGGCATGGGGCAGCCCCTCTATCCGCCAGTCAAGACGAAATCGAAGAATGGTTGGAAGGTTTGGGTTGCACTGCTCTGTATCGTATGCCTATGCGCATCGGTCATCGGCGGAGTTTACCTCAGCAACAGTCTGTTGCAGAATCATGCAGCCAGCGGGGACGGCGATGAGTTTCAATTCCCTTCAACGGCCAGCGGTACAGATGGCCGGGCGGATGTGACAAAGCTGCAAAATTCCAGCTATGAGACGATCTCGGATATTGCGGAAGATCTGTCCCTGTCCGTCGTGACCATCATAACTTCAATTGAATCCGTGGATATGTTCAATATGACCCGCTCCGGCAGTGCGCTGGGCTCCGGCATCATAATCGGTGAAAGCGGCGATGAGCTGTACATCGCTACGAATCACCATGTTCTGTCCGATGCCAAGTCCGTGAGCGTCATCATCGGGATGGACGATGCACACGCGGTCAATGCTTATCTGAAAGGCAGCGATCAGGACACGGACCTGGCGGTGATCTATCTCAAGAAGTCGGAGATCCCGGACGAAGTGAAGGAGCAGATTAAGATTGCGACGCTGGGCGATAGCGACTCTCTCCGCCTTGGCGATCTGAGTATCGCCATCGGAAGCCCGGTGGATAAATCTTTTGGAAACACCGTAACGGTTGGCAGTATTAGCGGCCTGGAGAGAACGGTGCAGTTTCAGAATGATGATGGCACGTCTCAGTCGATGATTCTGTTGCAGACCGATGCGGCCATTAATCCGGGCAATTCCGGCGGCGCGCTGGTCAATGGCCGGGGCGAGGTCATCGGGATCAACAATGCGAAGCTGAGCAGCACGGATATTGAAGGGATGGGATTCGCCATACCCATCAACACTGCAAAGCCCATTTTGGAGCAGTTGATCAACGAAGGAAAGATCAGCCGGCCGTATCTGGGGATCACAGGTGTTTCGGTGGAGGACTTACAAAATACGTCCCAGTATAACCTTGTATACGGCGTCTATGTGGCCACCGTTGTGGAGAATGGGCCGGCGGCCAAGGCCGGCGTGCAGGCCAACGATGTCATCATCTCCTTCAACGGGCAGCCCATCAATGTGTTTGACGACTTGACGGCGGCTATCCAAGAATTAGGGATCGGCGGTTCGGCGGAGATGGAGGTTCTCCGGGGATATATCGAGGGCGACGCGCAGACGGTAACGCTTCATGTCACCATCGAGGAAAAACCCAGCAGCTATTAGTTCATTCAGCGGCATAGCAGCCTGTCGGTGCTGCTATGCCGCTTGGTGTAGATCGGAGGGGATCGTGTGAAAAGAATCCAATGTCAGGAATGTGATGGAAACTATGTTCTGCGGGACGGAAAATTTGGGGTTTTCGCGGGCTGCTCCAATTATCCCCGGTGCCGGTCCTCAAAAAAACTCTATGAGCTCGTCATGGAGTACATTCGCATGTATGGAATTGGTATTTACCGGTGGGAGAAGGAATGCTGGAAGTGCAACAGGAAGACAGCCGTCTATTCCTATTATCTCGATTACGAATTGGCGGAGCTGGACGAGTATTTTAATTCTGGGCTGCCGGCCGTGGGGTTGGGCGATCTGGCGTATATCGATGGCCTGCTGTCTCAAAAGTATGCTACGATTCAAAAACGGTACAGCAATACGACGCACAGTTCCTACATAGCCAATACCTGTAGCCATTGCGGGGCGCTGCAGGGGCGAAATTACGTGGTAGAGGATCCCCATGAGATTATAGAGGAGCTGTGGCACAGCCGAGGAATGGATAAGTTTTGGATTGAGACCATCCCGTGTCCAGATACGAGTCCGCTTCTGTGCGACATAAAACGGATTTACAGCCAGGCGCCGTGACCGCCGGCTGAGGGGGAAATTTACTTCCATGAATTTGGAAAAGGGGCTTTTTTTAAAGCCCTTTTTTTGGTATAATCATTGCAGAAGCAATACGATGCACACTACATGGATAAGGAGCGTTACATGATCTATATCGAAAATTTTCAAGAGGGACAGCATGTCATCGGCCATTACCTCTGCAAAGATAAACAGGCGATGAAGACCCGCGCCGGTAAGACATACTATAATGTTCTGCTCATGGATAAAACGGGTTCAGCCATGGGAAAAATCTGGGACATGACGCCGCAGATTGGGGATTTTAACAGGCAGGATTTTATCAAGATCGATGCCAATGTCACCGTATTTCAGGGCGATATTCAGCTGAATATCAGCCGGGTGCGCAGAAGTGAAGAGGGCGAGTACGATCCCGCAGACTACATGCAGGTGACAAAAAAAGATCCGCAGGAGATGTTTTTGCAGATCCTGACCCGGATTGATGAAGTTCAAAACCCCTATCTCAAACGGCTGTTGGAATCGTATTTTGTGGAGGATGAAGCTTTTGTCAACAAATTTATGGTTCACCCGGCGGCGAAGAATGTACACCATAATTTTGTCGGGGGTCTTCTGGAGCATGTTAGCACCGTCATGGAAATCTGTTGCTATCTCGGCACGCTGTACTCCGGTGTGAATCGGGATCTGCTGATTGCCGGCGCTCTCTTTCACGACATCGGCAAGATGGAGGAGCTGGAGCCGATGCCCCACAATGAATACAGCGACGCCGGGCAGCTGCTGGGGCATATTGCCATTGGCTACGGCATGGTGCGGGACCGGATTCGGACCATTGAGGGATTTCCCCCGGAGTTGGAACAGCTGCTGGAACATATGATTCTATCCCATCACGGCGAGTTAGAATTTGGTTCGCCCAAGGTTCCCTCTTCCATGGAGGCCATGATTCTTCACTTGGCGGATAATGCGGACGCCAAGATGAAAATGGTGGAAGAATTTGTTGGACAGGACAAGTCCGAGGGCCGCTGGACAGCCTATAACCGGTTGCTGGCCCGGAATTTTTATAAGATGGAGGATGAGACTGAGCGATGAGACAGGATGGGCTTCAGCCACCGGTCCGGAAGAATCAGACCATTGAGATTGAAATTGTGGATCTGGGAAATCAGGGGGAGGGGATCGGACGGTACGAGGATTTTACCGTCTTCGTCGAAGGGGCTTTGCCCGGGGAGCGGGTGAGGATTTTGATGGTGAAGGTGAAGCGCCGCTACGGATATGGCAAGCTTCTCGAGGTCCTTCAGCCGTCAAAAGAGCGGGTTGCGCCGCTGTGTCAGCTGGCGGGGCGCTG
>JAHZBS010000108.1 GCA_019423265.1 Clostridiales bacterium | reverse complement strand
GTTTATTATATTACCACACCTCCCTTCTTCTGTCAACTCCTTTTTTCACTTTTTTTTGATTTTTTCAGAAAATAGATTACAATATCGGTACAAGCAGCCATATAAAAGGGAATAGTTGATTTCTCCATGCATACAATTTTTTTCTGCATTGCGTTGACCCCGACAATCCGCTATAGTAGGACTTATAGAAGTTCAGACAGGATAGGAATTGTTTTTTTACACTTTCTGTGATAAACTAAATTGGTTATAGAAGTAGCATAGTGTATTTGTGCCGGAGCGTCACAGGCAGCTCTCATGGCAGAAGTTGCCTCACCGCTAACGCTCCCGAATAGAGATTTATCTGGAGGACGCAATGAAAAAAACATATGGAATTGTTCTAATTGGATGTGGACATATTGGAGAATCTCATATTGAGGATATCTATTACCGCGATGGCATCCGTATCGCCGGCGTTGTCGATCTCGTTGAGAAGCAGGCGCAAGCTTTTGCCAGAAAATATGGCGCTCTCAGCTATGGAACGGACTACCGCCCCTATTTGAGCCGCGAAGATGTTGACATTGTCATCATCGCCACCTATGCGGGCTCCCATTTCGCAATTCTAAAAGATTGTCTAGCAGCCGGAAAGCATGTTTTGTGCGAAAAGCCAATGACGGCTGCCAATTTCCGTGACGCCCGCCGCTTTTATGATCTGGTCAAGAGTTCGGACCCTAAAGTGTTAATCGCCCATGTGCTTCGCCATAATCTAACGTATCAACGCGCCGCAAAGCTGATCCAGGAGGGCGCCATCGGGGATATCCGCCTGATCCGCATGGCACAGAACCATCATACGATGGAGCCAAAGCGATATCAGGCTCTTCTTCACGATTGTCCTCCCATCGTGGACTGCGGCGTTCACTACATTGATGTTATCCGCTGGTTTACAGGGCTTTCGATCACATCCATATCAGGGGTCGGAACGGCCATTCACACCAAAGCACCGATATATGACCACGGAATCTTAACCATGACCTTGTCCAACGGCGCCAGCGCTTACTATGAAGCCGGCTGGTCTAAATCGATGGCTTCGGAAAATTTAAAAGAGTTTATCGGTACGCGCGGTCGTATTCGCATCACTTTGAAGGAAAATCGCCTTTTTGACCGCGAGGAAGGCGATCTGCTTGAATATTACTGTGCAGATGATGGGGTCTACCACACCATCAATATTCCCAGCAAATATAAGAACATGTGGGCTCAGCTTCTCACGCTGATTGAGATGATCGAGACAGGTCAGGAGGGCTCTCCTACTCTCGATGAGGCCTATGAGGCATTCTGTATCGCCCTACTAGGCGATACAGCGATCCGTGAAAATCGGACGATACCTGTCCCATCCTCCCTCGCTGATCTTTCCACTGCACTTCCACCAACTGTAGAGTGAGCGGACGGCCAGCTCTCCATCAAATATTATCGATGACATATTGCTCGTTATTGTCGCCGGGATGCCCATTGAAAATAAAACCTCTCTCCGGATCCACTGTGATCACTGGGAATCGGCTGATTAGCTCTACGGCGTCCTTCGTCCCGTACACTACAGGGATATCCAGTGCTCTTGCCACAATGACAGCATGGTTTTCCTCCGGATCCGTTGCATCCTCAACAATAATAGCGCTCGCCTTCTTCATATATGGCAGATAATCGTTGTTGGTTGCATACGCCACAAGAATATCCCCGTTATTGAATCCTTTCTTTGCCTGATCCACGACCTTTAAAATGCGAGGCTTTGCAAAGACAGACCCTTTGCCGGTCCCTTTTCCCTTTGCAATGACATTTCCTACCGTGTGAACCTTCAAAATATTCGTGCTTCCTGAAATCCCCAGCGGTACGCCGGCCGTTATGACGATGATGTCCCCATCGCCGGCAAAGCCGCAGTCGATACAGCTCTTGACCGCACTTCGGAACAGCATCTCCGTGCGGCTCTCTTCCTTTGCCAACACCGGGTAGACACCCCAATACAAATTCATCTGGCGGCAGACATGCTGATCAACCGTGCTCGCCACAATCGGACAGCAAGGGCGGAACTTAGAAATGAGATTGGCTGTGCTGCCTCCGTGAGTGACAGTGACGACGCAGGACGCACCGAGCTCTCTCGCCGTAACGCATGCCGCGTGGCTAATGGCATTGGTAATGTTCATATCAATATTCGCGTTGATATGCTCCATCTTCTCTTTATAATCATCCGAATGTTCAATTGCATCGGCTATTCGACTCATCGTTGCGACGCTTTCAACAGGATAAGCGCCATTGGCCGTCTCGCCCGATAACATGATGGCGTCGCTGCCGTCATAAATCGCATTGGCGACATCGCTGGCCTCCGCTCTAGTCGGTCTTGGATTGCGAATCATAGAGTCCAGCATCTGTGTGGCCGTAATTACGGGGACGGATTTTGCGTTGGCCTTTGCGATCAGCTCCTTTTGAACGAGAGGGACAACCTCCGTCGGAATTTCGACTCCCAGATCCCCCCTTGCCACCATGATCCCATCGGACACCTCCAAAATTTCGTCGATATTTTGAACGCCGTCCTGATTTTCAATCTTCGATATGATTTTTAGATAGCCGCCGCCATTTTCTTGTAAAAATTTTCGCATCTCCACCACATCTTTTGCCCGGCGGACGAAAGAGGCGGCCACATAGTCCACATCCTGCTCAATGCCAAATAACAGATCGTTTTTGTCCCTCTCTGTCAAAAAGGGGATATTTAAATAGACACCCGGCACATTAACTCCTTTTCGGGAGCTGATACTTGCATTGTTCAAAACCCTGCATGTGATGTCTGTGTCTGTGGTGCTGACTACCTTAAGACCAAGGAGTCCATCATCGATCAGGATCACGCTGCCCTGTACCACATCTCGAGGAAGCCCTGCATATGATATGCTGACTTGTCTCTCATCTCCTTCGCATTCCCGGGTGGTCAAAACGAAGGTATCCCCCTCCTGTAGGCTGATCTTTTCCTTCTGGAATACGCCGATACGAACTTCTGGCCCCTTTGTATCCAATATAATTGGTACTGGAACCTTCATTTGATCCCTTGCTTCCCTTATGTTCTGAATCTTCATGAGGTGGGTTTCATGAGTCTCATGGGAAAAGTTCAACCGAAACGCATCGGCTCCCTTTTCAATCAGCTCTTTTAATATTTCAACGCTGCTGGATGTCGGTCCAACGGTACAGATTATTTTTGTTTTTTGCACTATAATTCCTCCTTTATTATAGGGTTGCAACGAGCTCTTTCAGTTCCTCGATGGTAAATTGATATGCTTCATTACAATAATGGCACCGCATCTCCACAGGCTCGCCCTCCTCGATTAGCTGTGATAACTCTTGCCTTCCAATGCTGACCAAGGCTTTTTCAACTCTTTCTCTCGTACAGTTGCATTGAAATCCAACCGGATGGGTTTCCAAAATCTCAACCCCAAATTCCCCCAGCAGATCATGCATTAATTCTACAGGAGTATGGCCGGCGGCGAGATACTCTGTTACTGGCATGAAAGCCGAAACCTTGTCCTGGAGTTGTTGGGCCGTCTCATCCTTCGCCCCGGGCATCATCTGCAATATAAATCCTCCGGCTGTCCATATGGATTGATCTCGATTGACCAGAACGCCCAGTGAAACCGCTGAGGGAACTTGTTCCGAGGCAGTAAAATAATAGGCCAAGTCCTCCGCTATCTCGCTGGTGACGAGATGTGTCTGCCCTGTGTAGGGCTCCTTAAGGCCGATGTCCCGTATAACGCTCATAACACCGATTCCAACGGCTGTTGCCACATCCAGTTTTCCCTTGGAATTTAGAGGCAGGTCAACCTGGGGATTGTTGGCATACCCTTTCACATTTCCTTTTGAATCGGCTATGGCCACAAGTCCACCTATGGGGCCCGATCCTTCAATCTGAATGGTCAAAAGATCCTTCTCACCTTTCATCTGCCATCCCATCATGGCCGCCGCCGTCATCGTTCTTCCCAGGGCGGCGCTCACGACAGGCGTCATCCCATGACGCTGCCGCGCCTCCTCAACCAAGTCGGCCGTACATGCTGCAAATGCCAATATTTCGCCTTCCGCCGCTGTGGCGCGGACCATCGAATCACTCATCGCTGTTCTCTCCATTCTTTTTGATTTCTCTTGCAACAAAACAGATTCGTTCTGACTGTTCGCTGGACGGATCGAATGTAAAACCGTCGTATATTGCCTCCAACTTCAAACCCGCTTCCTCCAGCAGGCGGGCAATGTCCTCCACGGAATAGGCCCTCTGATAGTGGATTTCTTCATAGCGGCGATAGCATGACGGCTCTCCCATCTGTTCAAAAAAAGTCACCTGATATTCATTAATATGCTCTTCCGGGTAATAGTAGTTCTGCCAAATGAACGCAGAATGCTCGTACGTATCCGCAAAAACAGAATCTCCCAGTACCGCTTTATATTTATAGTCTGTATTTAAATCAAAAATAAATGTACCGCCAGGATTTAAGTACAGATTGACCAGTGCAAAAACTTGCCAGATATCGCGGCTATCCAATAAATAGTTTAGGCTATCGCACGTACACAGAATCGAATCAACGGTTCCATATAGCTCAAATTCTCTCATATCCTGTTGAAGGTATAAGATATTCGCTTGTTCTTCTTTCGCTTTTCCCATCGCTTCATTCAGCATGGAATCTGAAATATCCGCGCCGATCATCTCATAGCCTCGCCTGCTGAGCTCCAGGGTAAGCCCGCCTGTACCGCAGGCAAGATCTAGGACAAGTGAAGGCTTCGCTCCATGGTGCTCCCACAAACGCTCAATGTAGTCCGCCCATTCCACATAGGAAATCTCCTGCATAAATTCGTCGTAAACCCTTGCAAATTCCTGATACATCTAGGCAATGCCTCCTAGCATTTCATCAAACCCAAATTTTCTCAATATACAGTATAACGTTCATTTTGTGGTTTGTAAAGTGAATTGGCAAGATTTTACACAATCTTAATGTGCAAACGGTTTGCCCTTTGATAAGAAAGAGCATCGACTTTTAATTCGGCTCCAAATTCCTCGTTCCTTTTCCCCCGAGAAAAGCAGCTGTTCAAGTTCTCTTTTTGCACTAGCTTCCGCCTCCAATACCCTGGGAGTTTCCTCTAAGATTATAGGGAATGTCGCGGGCGGGCGGGTTTCAGCTTTTTCATCGCGCTCTTTTAGCGCGGAAGTCTCCTCCCTGCGGATCCACTCCTTCATTTCCTTGATTCCACAGTCTTGCTCCGCACACACATTATACAATCGGTGGATCAGGCAGATGACCTGTTCATTTTTCCAATGATAATGGAGCGAATGGAGGAGCAATGTCTTAGAGATGGAGCGCAAAAACTTCATAGCTCCTGCGATTTCTATCTCTTCGACTATGGGTATATAGACGGTCCTGAGCTTTTCACCGCTTTCATTCCAAAACCAGTATCGGATATCCGGGATGAAGCCGTTGTCTGCAAGAAAAAACTCGTCCTTTTCCTCCCATATCGTTAGGATCGCTTTCAGGATACGCAATATCTCTTGACCATTTCCCTCCAACTTAAAATACTCAAAGAGTGATATCTCTCCGGTGATGTCAAACGCCAAGGCTTGTTCCTGCCCCTCTCCCACCAGATGCCAGGGAAGCATGAATGGAATATGGCCTTCCCTCATCATAGCAATCATATACTCACTCCAGGTTTGATGCGTCTGGAGCGGGTATTCCAATAGCCTGGAACCCTGCGGTCCGTTTTTTTGCCTGATTTTCAAATACACACCCTCCATCCTACTTCCATCATCACTGCGCCCCTATGACCACCGCCAATAAGAATCCGCTCCACAAAAACGGAATAAACGGAACCTCTGCTTTTTTATCTCGATATACGAGCCAAAGACATAGCGCTGCAAGGCCATTTAAGAAAAACGAGATGCCTAGCCCCCACCAAAGAGTCTGTCCTGACGTATATAAAAATAGTCCTGCCAGCAAAACTAAATCCCCTGCGCCTACGTCTTTAGGAAATATTTTTTTGATTGCAACGCACAGGGATAACACCACAAAACCATCCAACAGAGGGGTCCATCCCCACTCAGTCCACATGCAGCCGTAAAGTCCAACCCCGAGGAGCCAGTACAAAACGGCCCCCCAGGTCGGTATGCAGCGCTTCTTTATATCGGCCAAGGCAAACAGGAATAGGATGCAAAGTAAACAGATCACACTCATAAAAATCTCCATTCCAAAGCGTTAGCGGAGGGGCGAGGAGATCTATTTGTGACGCTCCGGCACAAATAGCCGTGTGAAAAATAAGCCATCGAGTTTCACATGAATCCTCCGCCATCCCCCTGGCACAGCTCACAGGGCTGTAATCCCAAAGTCTGAATCTCTTCCTCCGTGACTGCGTTTAAGTCCGGTTGGATATAGGAACACCCTTGTCTGTGGTAATGTTCACCTCCAGACGTTACATACACAAACGCCTGGATCGGTTCCGACCCACATCGCAGGCAAGGCAAAAATCCGGACTGCTGCGCCTCATCCTCGCTCATGGCCATAAGACTATTCTTGATCAGATAGCAATTCAGACTGTGGTAGTGATTCCCCGCTCCGATCCGGTAATAGAGCGAAGTTTCATCCAGGCGACTATCGCCTGATCCTCTAGTCGGCTGCCCTGTAAAGGCTCTTGTCTGCACTTGGATGGAGACTGCTGGAAATTCAAATCCTAATATCTTTGGAGTATTCCACTCATAGGTTACGACAAGAGCAATCAGATCCTGATAGGCACCATCCTGGTAGAAGAATTTTGACGCAGAAAAGTCCAACCCCTGTATGCCCTCTCTCACCCCCAACGCTTCAAGATCAATATGGGCTAGCGCTTCTTCCATGCGGTTGGCCGCCCATTCCCGCCCCAGCATATTAACAATCGCGGTGTATGCCTCTGCTGACATAGGTCCTCTTGCTATGATCTCTTCCGCCTTTGCGATGATATCCACAATATCCTGCATTCGATCCCGGACCGCTTCAAGCCACTCTTCTCCCACCACAACCTCTGCCTCTCCCAGTTCCTGCTTTTGCTCAGCCCGCTCTTGATTATAAAGGCGATGGATATCTTTTAGCCCTAGCCGGTCATATAGATACGCGGTCTGGCTTATATCATCTGCCGTCTCTGCAAGCGCAAACCGCACTGTTTCATAGACAAGGGTAGACTTAATAAAGTATAGAAAAGGGAGCATTAGCAAAATCATCATGGGAACCACCATGGCCGCCTCCACCGTCAAAGATGCCCTGGTAAACCATGTCCTCATCTCACCTGTATCCGTAATTTCCTGCAAACTCATACTCTCGACCATCTGCCCCCATTTTTCCCGAAGCGCCAAATTTTGTCACCATGGAGGATAAACGGAACGGCTTTCCCGTAGATTTTTCTAGATTGAGTTGGATAACATCCTGTAACCGCAACACCCACTGCCTCTCATCTAACCAGAGTAGGAGTAGCCGAAGGTATTGTCCATAGCCCAGCCCCCTTGTCTCTCTGTCTGTTTCGGCGTTAAGCTGCTTATCTAATATGGACGCGAGATCGGTCTTCCAGTCCTCTGCGGTTTTAAACAGAGGGACTTTTCCTCCTTCCAGCAGACAATTATAATCGGCACAGGCCTCTCCAATACTCCATAGCAGGATGATCGCGCCGTACAGCACCGCGTTTCCAATCCCCGGCGCAAGGATGCCCCCTACCGTATCTGCTACAGAGTGGATAATCTGTTGCTTCTCCGCATCGGTTGACAGATACAACATGTTCAGCGTTGTTCGAATAAACAGCAATCTCCCCTTCACAGCCCATGCATTGTTGTATTCAT